>JAJDEH010000431.1 GCA_029259935.1 Planctomycetota bacterium | reverse complement strand
AAATGCTGTTGTTTAGGGGACGGGCCGTCAGTGCGATCGCCCGCTTCGCCCGGTCGATATCGTCCTGAGTCACGGCGGGTGTCTCGTCGAGCTGCGCCAATTCAGGATGGCACCACGGACACTGGTGGACATGGTGCTCCTTGCACCACCCGAAGCTTTCGGGCTTTAGCAACAAGGCAGGATTGCACTCGACGCATTGCGATTCGGGAACGGCATGTTCCGCGCACCAGTCGTCGACGACCGGCTCGCTGCTGCCGGCAATGGATGAAAACTTCGGCAGCGTCCAGCCGGTGTGATGCCCCCAGAAGGCAATGGCGGCCAAAGCGGCGAGCACCGTGACCGTTGGTAGCGACTCTGTGATAGGCCCCAAACGGAAACTCCATTTCCGAGGCGTGGCGACTTTTACGGGCGTGACGGCACTAGCGGCGGCGTCGCCGAAGGTCGCCGGAGTTGCCGAATTGGAATGAGACACGATTACACCTTCATAGGATTCGATGGGCCAACAAAGTCGGAGCGCGGTTTTGTTTTGCGAGCGGCGCAATGGACAGCGCGCAAGCGATCGCACAAAAACGTCGCGAAAGGAAGAAACGTCGGCGCTAAGAAGGAGCGCGACGGAAATCCGCTAAATCAGGAACGAGGCGCACAATGTGCGCACGTCGCGTCCGGAAGCGAATGGCGGAAAATGACAAGCGCGCGACCGGTCAGTAGCGCCGATATCAACGTTTCCACCGCGATGGCAGATGTCGTCGTCAAGATCCGTGGTCCATGCCACGGTCATGTTATCCAACGATGCGGTAGCGTCATCCGCCGAAGCGAAAACCACCCCGCCGCAGATGCAGTTGCAATGCACCGGCTCGGGCTTGTTGTCCGTGGGCGTCCCCTGATTGTCCGTGCGCGGAGGCCCGCTTGTCCGACAGCCAGCGCAACACGCGGCCGGCGTGGCCCCATTCGCAACGGCGCCCGAGTCTGGTTGGGAGTGCGCAACCGCCGCCGCCAGTCCCGTGAACGGACATACCGCGACCGTCAAAACGAGCACGGCGACGACTGTCTTACGAGCCATCATGGCGGAAAACCTCACGGAAACACCACGTCTCAACACTCTAAGCATACGATTGGGGGTCCATCGCGTCAATCGCTAGACCTGTTACGCAAGACGCGACATCTATTATCAGTGTCATCGTCAGAGTTTAGCGTGACGATAAACAAAATGGCCTCGCGTAGATCGGAAAAGGCCAGAATTGTCACTTGGGCCAAACGAAAAACGCGATGGCAGTGTCGCCGTGGCGGGGATATTCGGATACAGATGCAGAATCTATCCCCAAGCCAAAAGTGCGCCGTCTCGACATGCACGGCACGATGCTCGGTGTTCTTGGGCGCGTCCGCGCTTTGATCGTCCGCGCGTGCCGCCCGCTTTCAAGCGGATTTCGAGCCGAACGAACCGCTTGATCGAGGTCTGGAATCGCGTCTAACGGAGATTTCCGTCCCCTTCGTCCGCCCCTAGGGCTACCGTCAGGCCGTCTTGAGTTCAGCTATCAACGGTCGCAGGGCAACTTGGCTTGACCGCGGGATGATCAAGTGCGAAGATTGGGCTAGGTGGATTTGGAAAAACAAAAGGAATCCTGTGCGGACCATTCAGGTTCTGGCAACTTGCGGTGCCTTCGTGCTTCACCTGATCTTGGGGTGCTGCGCTCACCATGCGCATTCGCACGAAGTCTCCGCAAGCTCAAGTCCGAACCACACAAATTGTTCAGTCCACGCCGATGTCGGTGCTGTCGACGGCGAACACGGTCATGGTCGGCACGACGATCCGACGTCCAACCACGCTCCTTGCCAAAAGGAGTGTGACGGGCATCCGTGCTCCTACGTCATTGCCAGTAAGGTTACGCTGGGAGCCGATCAATGTGGATTGAACGCCCTGCTCCCTTTGGCGAATCTCGCGACGCCGGAGCCGACGTTTTCCTCGTCGTCTAGGCATACGGAGGACTGGTTTGACACAGGACCTCCCCTCCGCGTGCATCTGTTGCACTGCGTGTTCTTGATCTGATCGTGCCGCGCTCTTGCGTTGGTACTTCGTTGCGTGCGTGCTTCGTCCGCGACGATCGCTAGTTTCGTTCACACGACCAGTTGCTCACCACTTCGTGGTCGGGCGCATTTCTCAAAGGGACTCTAAGAATGTCACGTATCGCGTTACCGCGCGCGCAGTTCATACTGGGGCGTCGGTGGATGATCGCCGTCGTCGCGGCGATTTGTGTGGTCGTGGCGGTCGCTACTTTCGCCCGCTGGTGGCCGGCGGTGCAGAGTTGGCTGGACTCGCCTAAGTCGTCTCAAGAATCGGCCGCAAGTGCCGGTCACGTTGAAGGCGATGCACACGCCGGCCACAGCAACGCGGATTCGCTGGAACTTAGCGTTCAAGCGCGCAAGAACATTGGCCTTGAAGTCGGTAAAGTCGTCCTCGGCCCTTTTGAGCGAACGATCGTGATTCCGGGAATCGTTGTCGAACGCTCGGGCCGCACGTTCATGCACGTTACCGCACCACTGGCTGGCGTGGTAACGCAGGTCTATGCGACGCGCGGCGAAGCGGTTACACCGGGCCAGCAACTTTTTGAGTTACGGTTGATCGACGAGGATGTCGTCGCCGCACAAGCCAGCCTGCTCCGCACCGTGGAAGAGTTGGACGTGATCGGCAGAGAAATCGCCCGCCTCGATGAAGTCACGCGACAAGGCGGCGTGCCGCGAAAGGAGATGCTCGAACGCCAATACGAAAAACAGAAGCAAGAAGCCACGCTTCGATCGCAAAGGCAAGCACTTTTGCTGCATGGCCTGTCGCAACAGCAAGTGGACGACATCGTGACCAAACACACGCTGCTTGCGACGTTCACGATCACGGCGCCGACGGCGGCGGCGATGGGGAACGACGCGCCGGACGCGGTCTTTCAATTGCAACAACTTGACGTGGCAAAAGGGCAGAGTGTTGTCGTTGGCGAAACATTGGCGATGCTGGCCGACCCCAGTGAGTTGCTCATTGAAGGCGATGCCTTTGAGAAAGATGTGCGACAGGTTTCCCAGGCGGCGGAGCATGGCTGGAGGGCGTCAGCGCTCGTAGAGAACGGTGCAGGACAGCCCGAATCGATCCACGATCTGCACATCCTGTTCCTGGACGGCAAGGTCGATCCCGCTTCGCGGACCTTTCGCTTCTACGTGACATTGCCCAACCAAGTCGCCCACGGCGCGCAGCAACCGGATGGACCGCCGTACGTCGAGTGGCGGTTTAAACTTGGGCAGCGTATGCAAATCCGTGTCCCGGTCGAACGCTGGGACGACCGCATTGTGTTGCCGGTCGATGCGGTCGCGCAAGACGGTGTGGAAACATTCGTATTCCTGGAGAATGGCAAGCACTTCGATCGGCGGCCAGTTCACGTCGAGCATCGCGACGAGTCTTTCGTCGTTGTCGCCAATGATGGCGCAATCTTTCCGGGG
>JAJDEH010000044.1 GCA_029259935.1 Planctomycetota bacterium | reverse complement strand
GGCGCGCAGGTTTACTTGATCAGCGATGGGGGCACCGTACTGTCGACCGAGACAGATACCAGTGGAAACTACTCGTTCTCGGGAACGAATCTGCTGCCGGGAACCTATACGATCATCGAAGTCACACCCGTCGGTTTGTTTGATGGCAGCGAAACCGTGGGCAACGTGAATGGTGTGGACAATGGAAACGTCGATCAATTGACGGAGATCCAATTGGCAGGCGGTGGCGTCATGTTGGTTTCCGATGTCGTCGCCACCGGTGAAATCGGTCGCCTGGACTTTATCACCAATATTGACTTGCAGTCGGGCGATCAAGCGCAGGAGTACCATTTCTGCGAACACGAGGGGGCTTCGATTTCTGGCCACGTATTCGTCGACGCCGACGGCAACGGAGTCCGAGATTCAGGCGAAGGCGCGGTCCAACAGCCCACCGACTACACGTCGCCTCAAATTGTCGAAATGGTCCTGCTGGACGGCGTTGGAAACGAAGTGGCCAGAACAACCACGGATGCTCTAGGTTTTTACCAGTTCGATAACCTGGGGCCTGGAATGTACACCGTTCGACAAGGCACGGTCGTCGGTTACTTTGATGGCCAGGAGGTCGTCGGTACGATCAACGGTTCCGCGGTCGGCGCGGCGATTCGAACGCCCGATGCACTTGGCGTATTGCGGGACAACAATGAAATCACGGCCATCAACCTCGGGGCCGGGCAGCTAGCCGTCGACTACGATTTCGGCGAACTGGTGCCGTCGTCGCTATCCGGTTTCGTCTACCACGATGCCAATGACAATGGAGTCTTCGATCCCGATGAAGCTCCCTTGAGCGGAGTGCAAGTCGAACTCAATCTGAATTTCCCCAATCCGACGAACGGCGAAGTGGCACTGACCGCTGATCACGTGCTGGACCCTTCGGTGCTGGATTCCCATGGACACTATGTCGTTACAACAGACTCCGATGGCTCGTATGTCTTTGAAGGAATTCGGGGCGGGGTGATCGAACTTGAGGGCGGCGGAATTCTGCCTGGCAACTATGCCGTGTATCAGCTTGATCAACCGACTGGCTTCGAAGACGGTTTGGACACGCCCGGCTCGACCGGCGGTCAGCCCGATAACTTTTCGTTGAACGGGCAACAGATTCCGCAGGCCTTTGCCGGTTTGTTGGCCGTACACACCAACGGCGGAGCGCGCGAGGGCGATTTGCTGATTGCGGTGCCCGTGGGCGTGGGGCAAGCTTCGGCGAACAATAACTTTGGCGAAGTCTTGGTCGAGCTTCCGCCGCCGCCCGTCGATCCGCCCATTTCCAATCCGCCACCCCCGGTCACACCGCCGCCGCCGATCAATCCGCCAGGTTCGATTATTTCGCCGCCGCCGATTCCTCAATCGCTGCTGCCGCCGGGATCGCCTTTCATTTCGGCCGACGTCGTTGTGCCACTGCAGTCGGCCGAGAGTTTGGCCGGCGCGGCTCCTTTCTCATGGCATCTAAGCGTGATCAACGGTGGAAACCCACGCGGCGAAAACGTCGCGTCGGCCGACGGCACGATATGGCGATCGGCGTCGTTCCTGGATCGCACCGATTGGTCACCCGCGAATCTGCGCGGTGGCCATTGGACGCTTCGTGTGGATGGCGACGAGTATTCGGGACAGCAGAAGCTTCGCGAAATTACCTTTGGCACTCACGATGGCACTCCGATCGTCGGCGACTTCAATGGTGACGGAACCGACGAGGTCGGCGTGTTCTACCAAGGCGAATGGTTCCTGGACCTGAACGGCAACGGCCATTGGGATGACCAGGACCTGTGGGCCAAACTGGGCGACGTCCAGGATCGGCCTGTCGTGGGTGATTGGGACGGCGACGGCAAGGACGACATCGGCATCTATGGCCCGACCTGGGAAGGCGATGAACTGGCCATCGAACGCGAACCGGGTCTGCCCGATCCTGAAAACTATGCCGCCTTCACTCCCAAGAACGTGCCGCCGAACCGCCACGAGGCCACCTCAGGCGAGCGGCTGATTCGGTTGACCGCTCAAGGCAACACGCGATCCGACGTGATCGACCACGTGTTCCGCTATGGAGTTTCAGATGATGTGCCGATTGCCGGCGACTGGAATGGCGACGGCGTAAGCGGCATCGGCGTCTACCGCGACGGAATGTGGAGCTTGGATGTGGACGGCGACGGACGCATCTCCAGCGCCGATATCATTGCTGAATATGGACGGACGGGCGATCGGCCGGTCGTTGGCGACTTTGATGGCGACGGCGTTCATGAAATCGGCATCTATCGCGATGGCGTCTGGACAATCGACAGCAACAACAATCGCGAGCTAGACGCCCACGACAAGGTCTTTGAACTCGGTGGTGCCGATGATACCCCAGTCGTCGGCGACTGGAACGGCGACGGCATCGACGAACCTGGCATATATCGCAACATGGCGCGGGCCACCGCAACAGCACGCCGTTAAACCAGTCCGCGCGGTTTGTCGCTCTCTCGATCACCCCCTTGCCATCTCCTCGGCAAGGGGGCCGGCCGGCAACTTGGTCTATCTCCAAGTTTGACACGCACTTGCAGACCGCCGTCAGCGTCAGCAACGACGTCAGCAACGACGCGCTTTTTCGTCAACAAGTTTCAACATCCGCTCGCGTGCTTCGTGAAGCCGCCGTTGCTACTCTTGGCTGCCACCACTTACGCCAAGCAATTTTTTGATCATCTCTTCGACATCATGCGCGTTGGCGTCGCCGCTGCCGACCCGCATCAAGCGGACTTTTTGATTTTGATCGAGCACGACGACATGAGGAATGCCGGTGACGCCGTAGTACTCGGATGTCGAACGGTCCTTTTGAACCGCGAAGCGATGGTGCAAGTCGTGCGACTTGGCGAACTGTTCAAGCATCTTCAGTTCTTTTTCGTGGGCAAGTTTCTCTTCTTCTTCGTTGGCCGGCTTTTCCGCCGACCGCTTCGCCCTTCCGGCCTCTTCGTCCCAGGTGTAGTTGTAATACCTGGTCAGCCCAATAATCACCAATCCTTTATCCGCGTACTTTTCCCGCAACTCGCGCAAATGAGGAAACGTGCGGATACATGGACCGCACCAAACAGCCCAGAAGTCGAGCAACACGACTTTGTCCTTCAAGTCGCTTTCGGTCAGTGGCGTACCATTGGCCCAGACTTCCACGGCCAGCGGCGCGGCATCCTTTCCAATAACGGCGGCGAGCTTTTTGCCGGATGCGATCCTGCGTTCCAAGCTCTCGAAGGTTCGCTCGGCATTGGTGATCAGCTTTTTTGTCGCCTCTTCCTGAGCCTTTTCGGACACGGAATCGAGGAACTTCTTCGCGGCCGCGAGTTGCTCTTCGGCCTTTTCCGGTTCAGATCGCGCGAGCGGCCCGATTCCTTGAGAAATCTTGGATATGTAATTGCTAACGGAACGGGCGTCGTCCGGATTCTCACCCAGCTTTTTCTCCAGGTCTTCCAACGTAATACGAGCCAGCTCCAACCGCCTTCTGTAAACAATAACGGAGCGCTTGCCGCGCCCAACCAATGTCTTGGCAGGTTGCTCGGTCGGCGCCAACAAATCGAACAACTCGGCTAGTGCATCCAATTGCTGTTCGGCGGCGTCGGGATCCTCATTAATCAAACTCGTTAAGCTGCCAAACTTCTTGGTCAGGTACTTGTTGATCGCCGCGGTGTCATTGGGATTTTCCCTTATTTGCGCAACGGCGGAATCTTCACCCGCGCTGCCATCCGCCTTCTTCGCATCATCGGCAAAGGTAGGTGCGGCAAGAAGCAGCGTCAACAGACTGGCAGCAAAGAGTGTCTTCATCAGTAGATCCTTACAATTACAAGTGAGAATGGGAGACCGCTGATTGGCGTCCACGGAGTGTGTATTGAAACCTTCATAACCGCGAATTGCAAGAAGGTAATCCCCATGAAGATAGGTGGCGTAACGATAGAATTCCACCTCTTTAGCTGAAAGCCATGGACGCGGCCATCTCTTGTCGCGATTTGGCACGGCTCGCGCGCGAGCCGCAAGCTACTCCTTTGAATCTTCTTTTTTGGCGGCGGAGTCGGAATCGTCGAGTTGCCCTTTGATATCGATGCCGATGTTTTCCATGCGCTGTTTCCACTTTTCACGGGCCAAGGCACGCATGTCGACGTTCTTGTCCTGTTCGTCCACGATTTCGATGCCGATCAGAGTTTCCACAACATCTTCCAGCGTGACGATGCCTTCCATGCCCCCATATTCATCCACAACCAAAAAAATATGCTGGCGGCCATTGAGCAGCTCCTCCAACAAATAACTCAACGATGTATCGCCGCGGATCGCGCCTAACTCGCGTTTGAGATCTTGCAGCTTGGCCTTCCCCTCATCGCGAGTTTCGTTAATCAGCAAGTCGGTGGCCAGCACAAAGCCCGTGATGTCATCATTATCTTTTCCGTAAATGGGGATGCGCGAAAAGCCGAGATCGGGATGCTCTCGCAACACTTCATGCACGGCGCGGTCTTGCTGCAAGGCAAACACCACGGTCCGCGGTGTCATCACATCCTCGGCGCGCACCGTCGGCAGTCGCAGCAGGTTCTTTAGGATTCGCGACTCTTTGGGAGCGATATGTCCATGCTCCGCCCCGATGTCGGCCAAGGCAGAAAACTCTTCGCGCGTGATGACGTGCGACACTTTGCCTTTGGTCAACAATTTTGTCAGCAGCTCGGAAATGAAAATCAGCGGCAGCAGAAACCAAGTCAGGATCTGCACGAAGCGGGCCGTCGAGATTGCCAAGCCGCGCCAATAAACCGCGCCAATCGTTTTGGGAATGATCTCCGACAGGAACAGGATCAACAGGGTCAAAATGGCCATCGACAGCCCGACATACTTCTGGCCAAAGTAGGCCGCCGCTTCCGCTCCCGCCCCGCCCGCGCCCACCGTATGAGCGATCGTGTTAAGCGTCAGAATGGCCGCCAGCGTGCGGTCGATGTTCCCCTTCACTTTCTTCAGCAGTTGCGCCGACTTGCCCCCCTCCTGTTCCAAGCCCGCGATGAAAGACGGCGATATGCTGAGCACCACTGCTTCGGCGACCGAGCATAAGAACGAAAATCCCAACGCCACCACGGCGTAAACGATCATCATGATCAACCGTGTCGGGTCGCCAACCGAGGCGGGATCCGATGGCGACGACGGGGCACCGCTGGCCAACGCGATCGACGCGCCAGCCAGGAAGATAACGAGCATGATCAGTCGAATGGATGCGATCTTAATGTTTGCCATATTGTTTTGAGCGGAGAATCTCTTCGGGTCGAGTCGATGTAGGGCCCTGGCACGATAGCCAAACCATTCGTGATAGTATAGGGCGAACGGCCGATCATGAACCGCCCTCTTCGAATAACAGCCATGGAAAAATCACTCGCCCGCAAGTTGCAACGCATATTGGAAGACGATTCCGCCAAGGATTTCATTTTGGCCGACGCCAAGGATGCCGACATGGGCTTTGGAATCGGCGCACCGGGGAATCATCTAAATGCAAAGGACTCGCGATTTCCGTTTCGCGGCTTGGAGCAATACCGTGAGTCAATGCGCGAAATCACGCGGCAGGGGCTGGTCGATATCATGCTGATGAGCGCCAGCAGCAGTGAACGGCTAACGATAGACGAACGACTGTTCGAAAGCTCGACGGTCACGCCGGCGGTTCGAGCCAACGATACGACCGACATTTGGTTGCAGCAATCAGGCGACTACAAGAACCAACCGTCCCTTTGTTTCCGCACACCTACGCTTGACCACATTCAGAGCGGAAAAATCGATTGCACCGACGAGGAACGAAAGCTCGGCACCAACTTGGGCCTGTATTCGATTACCTTCAACAACGATGCAAATCTCGATCGTGAGGCGTTGGCCGCTTATGGCGCGTTTCGCGACGAGGCCGAACGCAAGGGCTTTCGCCACTTTTTGGAAGTGTTTGCTCCCAATGCTCCGCGGCGCGAACCCGACGACCTGGGGCGTTTCGTCTGCGATTGCATTGCCCGCGCGCTGGCCGGCGTGACCCGTTCCGCTCGGCCGCTGTTCTTGAAAATGCCGTACTTTGGTCCGGCCGCCACCGAGCAACTTGTGAACTACGATCCCAGCCTCGTCGTGGGGATTCTTGGCGGTCCGGCAGGCACGACCCACGACGCGTTTCGCATGTTGTGGGAAGCCAAAAAGTACGGCGCGCGAGCGGCTCTGTTTGGCCGCAAGATCAACACCGCGGAAGATCAGCTTGCCTTCGTCCGCGTCCTGCGTGCGCTGGCGGACGGCCACATCGAACCGGCCGACGGCGTCAAACAGTACCACGGGGAACTCGACAACCTGGGCCTGCGCCCGCGCCGCAACTTGGACGACGACCTGCAACTGACGCAGCTTTCCAACAGCTAAGCGCTGCTCGGAGACCGTCGATGCCAATCCAGTTCGACCCAACCGCGCAACCAACACAATCCACAAGGTAAAGCGCGAGCTGGACATTTTACCTGTCCGATTTTCCCAGTGCAGGCTCTCCAGCGGATGCCACGGTCGCTTTCCGCGAATCGCGATCAGCTTGCTCGGCCTACCCAAATTAAAGGTCGATTTTCATCATCTTCATGGTCACGTGTCGCGTCATTGGCCGATGAACATCACGCTCAGGAAGGGAACCCGATCACGAGTGCCCAACACAATACTTACGACCGCTACGGAGAGCATTCCATGCCGTTTTGCTTGCCGACTTTGCGCCGCAACCAACAACGTCCACGAAAACTGCATCACTTCTTCATCAGCGCCCTCACCTCAACTCTGCTCAACACCATCAATGCCTCGGCCCTCGCGCAGCCGACACCGATCGACCCGAGTACACCGATCGCGATCCAAGTCCAAGTCGCCACTTCATCCGCCGACGACGACGCGCGCATTCAATTCGGCGAGCGCCACCGTTCTGCAAACAGCCAACAGTAGTTTTACCAATCGGGCGACGGTGCATCATTGCGAACGTAAAACTCGCCGTCGAACGCGGCGAAGAACTGGTTGAGCAAAGGATGCGCGATCGGCTCCTTACTGCCATCGGCCGCCAAGCTCGTTTGCGCCGCGTACGTCATGGAATTGCTTCCATCGACCAGCACGTGATACCAAGGCTGATGACGATCGGGCCGTGTCTGATTCGACTGATACCAGGTATCCGGCGCGCGGCACGAATCATCGCTGTCGACGACTACACCGCGATAGCCATAGCGGCGGTGAACCACCAATTGGCCGGTCTGAAACTGTCGAGCCGGAGGCACGGGAGCAATCATGTTTCATCACCTATCGAGGCGCGCCTCGATTAACAACGATTAGTATTAGTAGCTATTCGTCTCGCGGCTTCTCGGCGGGTCCGACGAACCAACCCGCCACCACAACCAGCACGTAGATAACGCAAATGCCCGTCACACCAAAGGCAGCCAGACTGACGACCATTGACGCATTCGTCGTAGCCTGGTTGGATGCCAGAGTGTCAAATGTATCCCCCACTTCGGAGACGTCGGCCGCGAAGTCGGGCATTTCCCAAAAGAACACGCCCACGAACGGAGCAACGATTGCCACCACCAGAGCCAACAGCCCCACGACCATGACGGCAACCAGACGAATTAGCAAACTTCGTTTCATGACATCCTGTTCAATCTTCGCCCGCCGCGAACTACTCGCCAGCCGCGAAGTTACCGACCCTAGGCGGTGGCCTTCTCCACCGTCCAAACATAAGCGCGGCATGCGCCTTTTGCTCGGCACAACCCAATCTCTTGTTCCAGCCGCTTGATCCACTCCGGACATGGCCGTTGATAAGGTAAGCCGAGACTCTCCTTGAGTTCAAACCAAGTCAATCCTTCGGCGTTCCGCTGAAGCTTCTCCTGAATCAAATCCCGAAATTCGGTGTAGCGCATCGTGGCGTCCAACGGAGTTGCGGTTGAAAGAACGAAAATAAAGTCCCGGTCAGTTTATCGAATCGGTTAGCCAAACACCACGCGACCGTTGAGCCATCTTCATCCTATGCCTGCTCGGCACGAATGACCGCCGGCAGTTGCTGATCGCTGGCAAAGAATTTGATCGAGACGGAGTTCACGCAGTGCCGTGTATTTTTGGAAGTCATCTGCTCGCCCAAGAAGACGTGTCCCAAATGGCCGCCGCAATTGCGACAGACGATTTCGGTGCGATGCCCATCGGCATCTGGCAGACGCTCGACGGAATCGGGAACGTCGTCTTCAAAACTAGGCCAGCCGCAATGGCTGTCGAACTTATCCTCGGATCGAAACAACGGAGCATTGCAGCGGCGGCACGCGAACGTGCCTTCCGCTTTTAGGTCGGTGTATTCGCCGGTGAAGGCCCGCTCGGTTTCTTTGCCAACAATCACTCGTGCTTCTTCGTCGGTCAAGTCGTTGTATTGGTTAGGCGGGTTGTTGGAACCCATTTTTTCACTCCGAAAAGTAATTACTGGTTAGTCGTCAGAATTCTACTTTATCGCATCTCCGGCGACGGCAGTCGATGCTGGCCTCATCCGCCAGCCCAACAGCGTCGACCACACCAAAAACGTGATCATCACCGCCGCGCCTGAAATGACCATGCCCCGTTCGTATTCCAGGATCGCGAACGCCGAGAGCCCTAGGCCAACGGACCACATGACGATGCCAAGCCGGTCCGCGACCCGCCACCAACCGGCAAGGCAACTCATTATGCTAATCAGCAATCCACCCACGCAGTACAGACCGTTCGCGATCACCGGACTCATCCACTGATAGAACCGGAATGTCTCCTCGAACTCGGCGGCCGCGGCATCCGTTCGAGTGGCACCGGCAATCAACGTGGTTTCTCCCGCTAGATCGAAAATCACTCCGATCCCCATCAGCACGATCCCGATTGCGATGCAGCGGTTGAAGTAGATTACCTCGACCAACTTGTAAATCCAGGCCGTACACAAAGCAAGCAAGCTCATCGACGACAAAGCCCACACCGTCCACGTCGCCGACCACAGCGCCGGATGCTGCAAAATCCACTGTTGCCGCGCCGCCAAACTTGTCTCCATTTCCGTTCCCGACGCGCAGGCCAACAGCCCCAGGCAGGCCGCCAAGTGAAGCCCGGTGCTTGTCCAGGCCATCGCCGTGAAACGGTATCGGCTGTCCCGCAGCAAGTACGACAAGAGGGGAAACCACCAAATCAAATCGCCGATCAGCACAAACCCAAACAGCGACACTTGCATGTGGCCCGTTGCCACCGCGACCATCCAACCGATCGGCCCCACGACTTTGCTGGCCAGGCCAACGGCAATCGCCACGTCTGCCCTTTCGGGCCGGCAAGCGGCATAGGCGTACAGTCCGCCGAACAAACCAATCACTACCGCCAGCAGCGGCCAAGCCACCGGAAAGTCGGGCGGTTCGGTTGCCAACGCGCTAAAAAACGCGAGTGGAAATATTCCGCCCACCACCGCGATGCCCAGGTTCATCACGGCGGCGGCCAAAAATAAAACGCGAAAGTTCATCATGCGAAACTAGACCCTATAGACCTTAAACAAACGTACGCCTCGGCATTCGAAAGCGACTCCAAGCCAAAGCGGCGCACTCACGACTCTGTAACATACGCACGGCTCCAAAATTCACCGCCCCCCATACAAAAATCCCCCAAAACACGGCAAGAAACGAATCTTCCCCCGACCATCTCCGAATTGAGTGTGCAATCGTTTGCAATCATTTTTTCGGTCACCTATCCCACAAAGCGCAAAGACTGGCACCAGCACACGACCAACAGTCGAGTGCTCCGTCATGATTAATTTCGGGCGGGAGCCACGCACGTCGTTGTGCGAACATTCCAATCTTCGTCGCCCGGAAACTTGATGCCCCACTTTCCATTCTACCGAATTAGCCAAACTTCGTCAGAAATTTTTGCTTCTCATGACGCACCCACTCCGCCCTCAGACGATCGCCGCGAATTGGAACGAAAAAACACCCATCAGCCCGCCGCGTGTGACAGTGGCGCGGCTCATGACTATAGTGACTACAGCCATCGCCCGCCACGGATATTGCATGGCGCGGCACTTCTCATGACCGGCATCACGTTACCCGATGCGTCCCGAGACAATTTCATGACCATACGAACGAAACTTCTGCTCGGCCTTGGCGCGATGATCGTTTCCATGAGTGGATTGGGCGGACTTGCCTACTACGTCTGCATCACGGGCTCCCGCAGCGCCGAGCAGCTTAGCGAAATGACTACCGACGTGTCGATTGGCGCTGATCTGCTGGAACACTTGTTGATGTGCCGCATGAACGTCAAGAACTACTTGATCGAAAACGAGCAGCGCGACATCGAGCAATACGATCAATACCGAGACGACATTCAAGCGACCTTACGTTCCTGCGACGAGAACTTTCAGGATCCTCAGCGCCGCGAATGGATCGAAGAGTTCGGCACGAAGTTCGCCACTTACGACGCCACATTCGAGAAAGTCAAAACAATCATTGCGCAGCGAAACACCTTAATCACCGCTCAATGCGACCGCCTCGGAGCGGAAATGATGGCTTTGCTCGACCAGGTGGCCAAAGACGCGGTGGCCAAAGACGCGGTGGCCAAGGATGCGGTGACCCAGGCCGACGACGATCGCAGGCGGCATGCGATGGAGTCCATTCGCGATTTGCTTCGATTCCGCATTTCGGTGTTGAAGTACTTCAAGACAAGCGAACAAGTTCATTACGAAAACGCCATGCAGGAACTTGACGATGCCCAAAAACGGATGGCACGGGCAAGTGACGAGCTGGACGGTACTGCCTTTGCCGACGCATTCGACCAATGCCAGAGCAAGCTTGCAGGATATAGCACGGCATTCCAGCAAATCCACGATCTGATTCAGCAGCGCAATCTGTACGTACTCAAAACATTGGACGTCATTGGTCCTGAATTGGCCCTGCTGGTGAATAAGATCGACAAATCGCTAAGCGGCGAAAGCACCGATCTGCGCGATTCCAACCTGCTTCAATTTCGCCGCATCCGATTTCTGGTGGTCAGCATCAGCGTCGCGGCGGTCCTCTTGGGTGTTACCACCGCGCTGGTCATTTCGCGCAGCATTGTTGGTCCGGTCCGCGACTTATGCCGACGCCTGGAGGATATTGCAGAAGGGGAAGGAGACCTCACCTCGCGAGTTGAGCAGGAGCGTCGCGACGAATTGGGAGAGTTGGGTAAGTCGTTCAACCTATTTGTGACCAGAATCCACGACGTCATCGTGGGTGTCCGCGTCGCGGCAGAAGACGTAGCCGACTCGAGCAAGAAGATCACGAGTTCGAACAACGAAATAGCGAGTGGAATGATCGAGCAGGATAATGAGATGAGCAACCTATCGGCGACGGTTGAACAGATGTCGGCTTCCGCCGGCGGCGTGGCCAGTTCATCGGCCACGGCCGCTAAATGCAGTCTTGAGTCAGGACGAAATGCCGAATCTGGGGGCAAAGTTATCCGGGACGCCATTGCCGCCATGCATGCGATCAGCGACGCCGTCGGGTCGGGTAGCGCATCGGTGACGGAACTGGGCAATCGTGCGGAGCAAATCAACGTGATCACGAGCATCATTAGCGACATCGCCCAACAGACCAACCTGCTGGCTTTGAATGCGGCTATCGAAGCAGCCCGCGCCGGAGAACATGGCTTGGGCTTCGCCGTGGTGGCCCAAGAAGTCGGCAAGCTGGCCACGCGCACGGCGGACGCCACCGATGACATCGCGGCCTTGATCAAGAGCATTCAGCAGGAAACCAACAATTCGGTGGACCGATTCAAACTTGCAACCCGAGAAGTGGAAACGGGTGTTGGCAAGGCAAGCGACGCGGGCCAGAGCTTGGATCAGATCGTGGCATCCGCGCGTGAGGTCGCCACGATGATCCAGTCGATTGCAGCGTCGGCGCAAGAGCAATCGATTGGCGCGGAACAAATGGCTCAGAGCGTGGAATCGGTTGCCGGCGTGACTTCGCAATCCGCGGCCGGAGCCAACGACACGGCGCAGGCATCAAAAGATCTTTCCGAAAAGGCACAGCATCTACTCTCGCTGGTGGGGCAGTTCAAAGTCAGCCGCGACATTGCCCACTAGATTTGACGCAAGTGCGACAACATTCATCCACCAAGTAGGATAGTGTAAATTGTGGCCGCCAGATCGGACGGAGTCACGGGGCGGTCGCGTGGCTTTCACCGATGGCATCGCTGGACCCGATTACTTGGCCGCCTGGAACGCCGCCGCCAGCTAGCGCGACGCTAACTGCCATCCCAGGCAAGATGACACGCGCGGCCAGTGATCGCGGCCTCCTTGCGTATTCCTGCCACATTTTCAAACCCGACCTCTGCCACATCTTGATCTTTTTCTCCAATGGACCTTTGGATGGCCAGAGCCGAAAAGACTGGACGTTCGTAGACAGGCATCTGGAAGCGAGGCGGCGGTTGAGCGCCTACCTGTCGCCGGGCGTCGGCTTGCCCCACCTGGCACCGTGGATTTCAGCGTGGTACTCGTTGCCGGACGCATCGTGGAGAGTGTCGCCCTCGCCTTCGTCAAAGTTGAAAAGGACGATCGTGTTGTCATCTTTGACAAAGCTGGTGGGTGGGGCGAAGTCACGTGTGTAGATTGCGGCCTTGGAGATGCGCAAGTTGTAGATTCGCCCTTTGAGATGGCGGAATTTGCGGTCGTTGTACAAAGACACGCCTAGGGAAAGGAGGGGACTCTCTAGATTTTTCACTTGGGCCTCGGAATCCGTCATTAGGTTGGCTTTCAAAAATCCGTCGAGGAATAACCGGGGTTCCTTGCCGTCGAATGTCAAAGCCAGATGTCGCGGAGCGAAATCGTGAATTCGGCTGCTATTTACCAATTTGCGGCCTGGTTGGCCGACAGGCCTGCACGTCCCAACGAGGCCCCACTCGTTAAGGCGCATGGCCACGCGATTTCGCCAATACAATATCGTTCCCCATTCCCCCGAGTCGGGAAGCGCCGGAACCATGTACCACGCCTCCACGGTGAATTGATCGAGTTTCGCGTCGAGGATCGGGCCTTTCACGTAGTCGTCGACGCCGTCGAACTCCAGCCATGACTTGGGACTAAACTCGACTGGGAGATACTCAGGGGCCGACGGCAATTCCTTTAACACCTTCGCCTCGTCATCGGATAGCGGCCGGACGTCAAACTGAAGAATTCGTACGTGCCAATTCGTGACATGTAGTACGCCGCCCAAGGGACCATTCATGGCGTGAGATCGCTCAGCAACCATGCTTTTCCCATCCAGTCGTGTCTGTAGTTCATCTCCCAAGAAAACGGTTTCCAACGTGATTTGCGTTGGATCCATGGGTTCAACGTATTTCCTCTTGTAGCTACGGCCACCAGGAAATTCGGACGCCGATGAAATAAACCAGCGCAGGCTACCATCCGCCGGTTTCGCGAAGGGTGACTTCCACCCGCGAGGCGAGTCGCCGCGTGCCTCAACCATGAAGTTGGCTGTTGGCACCACGGGATTGAAAATCTCAAAACGTGCCCTCACGGCAAACCGACTGCCGATTCGCGCCGCTCGCTCCTCGGGAAGTGGAAAGCCAATTGTTACAAGAGTGTCCCTTGCATCTACTTCCACTAGCTCTTCAAGTACGTGAACACGATCGGCCTGGTCGCCTTCAACTCGATCAGGATGCAGCATCGACAGACGCGGCAGCCAACCATCCGTCGGCAGGTCCGGAGACCAAGCCGAACCGTCGGCTGAGTTCGGCTGCTTGGTCTGCGTGACACTGCTTTGGCGTACCGACGTAGTGTCTGCTCGCTCGATCGTGAATACGAGTTGCTTGCCCCGGCGGAGCACCAATTGGCCGCCATTCTGTTTAACGACGAGCTTGTCGCGTAAATTCGCCGGCAGCACGACCTCGATTTTTCCGGAGCGAATCGTGCGGGTTTCCTCGCCGGACTGAATGTGCCAGCCTTCGATGATCGGCTCGCCGTCGCGCAGCACGGTAACTTTCAGGTCGTTGGCCCATTCAGGATCGGCCTGGATCGTCACGTTTCCTCGATCGGTTTGGATGACGATCACAACGGCAAGCAAGATCGCAATCGGCAACGCCGATGCCGCCAACAACCATCTCTTGGTGGATTTGCGCCTCGCTGTAACACGAGGCTGGGTGGCTGGATCAAGCAAATTTGCCGGAGCTGATTGGCTTGGATTAGCATCGAGGAGTATTGCTAGATTTGCATCTTGCGAAAACTGGGCCAACTGTTCCGCGACGAGTGCTGGCGTGGCCGGCCGATCTGCTGGAGACTTCGCGAGCATTTGCAGGATAAAATTCGCGAGAGATGCTGGCATGTCATTCCGCAGATTTTCAAGGGGCTCGGGCTGCTGACTTTGAATTGCGGCCAGTTTTTGCAATGGTGTTTGTTCGGCGCTGGAAAGTGACAACGGAGTTTGGCCGCAAAGCAACTTGTAGAGCGTGGCGCCGAGACTGTAAATGTCGGCGCGAATGTCAACTTCGCTCGTGTTCGTGATTTGTTCCGGCGCCACATATTGCAGCGTACCCATGATTTGACCCGGCGTGGTCAATTCGTCGTCTCGGTCGTCAAGCAGTGCCAACCCCATATCCAGTATCTTCACGACAGCGCTGGGTTCGTCCGATCCGTCATCGACCGCGGCCAACATCAGGTTAGAAGGTTTTAAGTCGCGATGCACAAGTCCGCGAGAGTGAGCGTACTGCATTCCCATGGCGGCCTGACGAATTATCTCGCAGGCATCCGCAATGGCCAATGGGCCCGTCTGCTTTAGCAAAGTGCCGATGTCAAGGCCGTCCACAATCTCCATCGCCAGATAACTCTGCCCGTTCACCTGTCCCGCGTCCAAGGCGCGTACAATGTTTTGGTGTTCGAGACGTCCGACCGCTTTCATTTCACGTTGAAATCGAGCTTGCGCATCTGCATCGTTGGCACTCCGAATCGGCAAAAGTTTTATTGCAACAAGTTTGTCGAGATGGGTATGAGTCGCTCGATAAACGACGCCCATGCCGCCACGACCGATTTCACCTTCAAGTTGGTAGGCACCAATTTGATTCGATTCGATTTCATGAATAAATTCGGTCTCTTCGATTGCTGGCTGCTTAAGTCGCCTGATTGCCTGTTCACATGCATCATCAACAGTTGGTGGGTACGGATCGAGTTGCTTGTTAGTACCTTCAGATGATTCAAGTTTTCGGATCGTCTCTTCGCACGCCGAGCACTCTTCCAGATGATTCAGTGCAGCCGCTGCCTCAGTTTCCCCAATTTGCCCATTGAGCAATTCAAGAAACTCGCGTTCCGTCGGGCAATTCTTACGATTCATCAACCGTCTCCAAGGACTTGCGACGTTTTTGACTGGGTATAATTTGAGGAACGCGCGACTGTCACACCATTTTGAGTCCGATTTACAAGAAATGACAACCCGACCCAAACCCCACGCAACGGATGACACTTCAGTAAGCCTGTTGGAACGAGTTCGGCAGCAAGACAATGCTGCTTGGCATCGCATTTTGGATCTATACGGCCCGTTGGTTTTCGGCTGGTGCCTTCGAGCGGGACTGTCCAACGACGAAGCCAGTGACCTAATGCAGGATGTCTTCTTGACGGTTTCTCAGGAAATCCAAGACTTCCGTCGCAACGAACCGGGTGACTCGTTTCGGGGCTGGTTGCGAGTCATTTCGAGAAATCGCATCGCGACCTACTTTCGGAAGAACGCCGGCAAGGCTCAAGCAACTGGCGGAAGCACGGCACAAATGGCCATTCAAGCGGTACCTTCAAACGAGAACGACCCAACGACGGACTTAGAGGAGAAAAGCGGTATCTACTCCCGGGCACTTCGCCTGATTCAGACCGAATTCGAAGACAGAACTTGGCGAGCATTTATCGAAACCGCTATCAACCATCGTGCTGCTCCCGACGTTGCGCTAGATTTGAATATTTCACCCGGCGCGGTGCGACAAGCGAGATACCGAGTGTTGCGTCGCCTGAAAGCCGAATTCAATGAATTCTTGGGCAGTGAAATTGATTGACGGAATGGTCGAAACTTTTTCCCGAAGGGACGAAGTGGCAAAAAATCTTAAATCAGTGAATGACAATTAGCTTTTTGGGCTTGAGCGCGAGATGCGGTTTGAAAAATGTGACAAGCACCGTTCTTGTCGTTTGGGTGACCTTGAGGCGAACGGCGTTTCCGCCTCAACCGGCTGGATCGTCTGCCCTGACATACGGTTCCTGCACCTATTCAATTAAAGCTCTTTTCATATTTTTTCGATAATCTGAGCCCGGCCGGTGAATCGTTGCTTCCGCCGGGACGAGCCCGGCGGAGAGCGTTTACGTTTTGCGATCATTGGTAGCCGCGCAGTTGTGTTCGCGCCGGGACAAGCCCGACGGAAACTCAGGCGAAATGGGTTACCCCTTCGGGACTTTCGGGGCGAAAGCACTTCGCCCCATCGCTTCCGCTGGGCTTGCCCCGGCGCGAGCGGCAACAGAGCAGCTACTCGCCTACCGGGGGCAACTCCGGCTCTCCGTCGGGCTCGTCCCGGCGGAAGCAACGATTCACTCGCTGGTCCCAGTCGAACTAGCCGCACTCGGCGTTCTTCAGCAAGTCAGCCGATGATTTCCGCGATGGGTTCGGCCTCGAAGGGAGCGATTCGCACTGGTCTGCCGTCGCTGGTGTGTAGTTCTTGTTTTGGATCGATCCCCAACAGCGTGTAAATTGTGGCCGCCAGGTCGGACGGGGTTACGGGGCGGTCGCGGGGGCTTTCGCCGATGGCGTCGCTGGACCCGATTACTTGGCCGCCTTGGACGCCGCCGCCGGCGAGCGCGACGCTAAACACGCGCGGCCAGTGATCGCGGCCTCCTTGCGTATTGAGTTTGGGCGTGCGACCAAACTCGCCCATGACCACGATCAACGTTTCGTCGAGCATGCTCCGCTGCTCAAGATCGCCGACCAGGGCGGCCAGCGCCAAGTCGAGCGACGGAAGCAGTCCCACGGGCGTTTTGGCTCCGGTGTAGCCTTCCTTGAGCCGCGTGTACAGATTGTTGTGCGTATCCCAGCCGCGATGATTCACCGTGACAAAGGAAACGCCCCGTTCGAGCAATCGCCGGGCCAGCAAGCAGCACTGGCCGATCGTCCTGCCTCCGTATCGCTGGCGTACTTGGCGCGGTTCGTCCTCAAGTCGAAAGGCTTGCTGGGCTTGTGGCGAGGCGATCAATCGGAAAGCCCGCTCAAGATCCGGATCGGCGTGCGGGGTTTGATCGAGCGTGCGGCTGAGTCGATCAAACTGCCGGGTGAAGTTGCGTCGCCGATCGAGCCGCGTCAGGTCCAGGCCTTGGCCGATATTGAGATCGCGGACTTTGAAATCCGGTTTCGCGGGATCGCCGCCTACCGAAAACGGCCGCGTTTGGGCCGGCAGATAGCCGCCACCGGAAAACTTTCCGCCACCAACCCGAAACTCGGGCACGCCGATGTTCGGTGGGAGTACGCTTGTTGACGAGTCGTCCGCGTCGCCCCGCAATTGCGACAGGACGGCTCCATAGGCCGGATACTCCAAGACCGGGGTCGGCTTGTAGCCGGTCATCATGTAGTGCGTGCCAAAGTTATGCTCGCCTAGCGGTGACGTCATGGAACGAATGATGGCCAGGCGATCGAGGATCTTCGCCGTTTGTGGCAAGCACTCACTGACGTGGACGCCGGGCAGTTTCGTGGCGATCGGTTGCAGCGGTCCACGGACTTCGGCCGGCGCGTCGGGCTTTAAATCGAATGATTCCAGATGGCTTGGTCCTCCGTCGAGCCAGATCAATACACAGGACTTGGCGCGGCTTGTCCGTGAGCCTTTGGCGGCTGTATCGCTGGCGGTTGCATCGCCTGCAGTTGCCGCGCGTTGTAGGCGGAATAGATCGCCGAGTCCCAGACCGAGGGCCGTCAATCCGCCGACTCGCAGCAAATCGCGACGGGTCACGCCGTCACAGCGGCGATACGAAACGTTTTGCGTTGTCATCCGAGGTAACTCCAAGGTTTGTCGTGGTTCGCTCGGCGAACATAACGGCGACGGCGACGCTATGATCGCGGAGCGATCAGCGACTTTCAGTGATTCGTCACAAACTCGCGACATGTACACAGACCCCACACGAAATCCTGCAGCAGTTCTTTTCGTTGCTCGTTGCCTTTGGCGTTGGAAATTTGCTGGACCCAAAACCGGTTCTCTTCCGCCGTGGGCGACCGGGAAAGCGCTCGCCAGTAAAAGTCATCCACGATTTCCGTGTCTTTCTTGTTGGCAGCGATGGTGGTCGCGAGGTGGCCACGCGAGTCTTGGATTCGTCGATTGATCAAGGGCCCATTAAATAAGTGCAGCTTCCGCGGCAGTCCACCGCTGGAAGCGGCGGCCGATTCGCAACTGTCTTCGCGCCCGCAGCGTCCCAACACATCCAGCTCGGGCGCTGGAATCTTGGCATCGAAGAGAGTTACCGCGCGAGTTCCCAGGGGCTGTTTGCCGTACTTCGTGGCGACACCCGTGACATCCGACAGGGCGTCGGCCAGCACCTCGGGTTCCAAGGGGCGGACCAGAGCATGCGAATAGAACCGATCGTCCGATTTGTTTTCCGCCACGGTCTGGGGGCTGCGACCGTAGGCCGCGCTGTTGGCGATCAGCCGCAGCGTGTGCCGCAAGTCGAAATGGTTGGCCGCGAAATCATCGGCCAGGTGCTGCAACAGTTCTGGATGGGTGGCGGGGTTGGTCGCGCGCAGATCGTCGACCGATTCGACAAGTCCACGGCCCATCAGTGATTGCCACAAGCGATTGACGAGCGCTTTGGCAAAGTACGGGTTATCTTTGGTAGCCAGCCAGTCGGCGAAAACGGCTCGGCCATCCTGATCGGTCTCGATAAACTGTTGGCCCGGAATGCGCGCGAGTGCCGCCTCGCCGGTTCCCGGATGAATGACGTTTCCTCGCGAAGCGACCTTGATCACGCGGCCGCGCTGTAAACGGGCGAACACGGCCGCCAATCCGTGATAGTCGTCCTGGGTCCAGCGATCAAGCGGATGGTTATGACAGTTCGCGCAGCGCAGGCGGCTGCCCATGAACAATTCGCTCACGAATTCCGCCTGCTCGCGCGCCCCGCCCACGGTGCGGTAAAAGTTGGCCGGCCCGACCAAGTGCGAATCCCCCTCCGCCACGAGCAGTTGCCGGGCAATGCGGTCAAACCCAACCTTGGCGGCGATTTGATCGCGCAGCCATTCGTGATAGGTCCGCGCCCCTTTCGTATCCTGGGGCTGAGAACGAATGCGCAGCAGCTTCGCAAACTTGTAAGTCCAATAGGCGGTGAATTCATCGGACGCGAGCAATGTGTCGATCAGCCGCTGTCGCTTATGGGCTTGCTTGTCGGTTAGAAACTCGCGAGCCGCTGCCGCGGTTGGCAACCTGCCGGTCAGGTCGAGCATCGCGCGACGCAAGAACGTGCTGTCGTCGGCCGCCGCACTGGCCGGAATTCGTAGGGTGGACAACGTGTCGAGGACGTGATTGTCGATGAAGTTGTGCCGCGGTTCGCGCGATAAATCGACCGCCGCATCCGACAGCGGAGCAATCAAGACCAGCGGCATGACGCGATCCAAATAGCGGGCAATCACGATGTGCCGCCCGCGGCGTTTTATCGTGGCGGTGTTGTCGCCGGCGTAAATCTCGACGGCGGCGGGGTCTTCCGCGGTGAATACCGTCCAGGGGGTCACGTCGCGCTGGGTGCCGTCGTCGAACTGGGCACGAGCTTGCAGCTTGACCACGGAATCCAGTCGCGACACGACCCGCCGTGCCGGTTCGACCTGCAAGTCCCGCAAGCGCCGCGCGTTTAACCGGGGCGCGCCGCCCGCGATCCAATTTCGCAAGATCTGCACCGCCTTGTCGTCGGCGTCGAGGATCGTTCCGCCGCCATGGCCTATCGCTTCCGTTGGCTTCAGCAGTACCAGGCTTTCGTCGGGTGATCGGAGATTGATTCGGCGGCCTTCCATTTCCAGCACGATGGCCCGATAGTCGCGCGCGGGATCGCCTCCATAAAGGGAGAGCCGAAATTCACCTCGTCCGGCCGCCGCTCCGTGGCAGGCACCGGCATTACACCCCGACCGCGTGAGGATCGGGATGATCTCGGTATCGAAGTCGATCGCCGGTTGCTCGCTTGCCCGCCCGACGGAAACCACCGTCAGCATGAAGGCGAGCAACACGGGGAAGCTTCGCGGCGTCATGAGAACTGGGAAACTAGCGCTTCCCATCCGCCGGTTTCTTGCTCGCATATTTCTCGGCCCACTTTTTGAGTTGGTCTTGCGCCGGCTGGGTGCCGTAGTTTTCCAGCTTTCCCGAATTCACGACGGTATTGCTAATTCGGCCCAGTTCGCGTTGGGCTTTTTCGTTGTCCTTGACATAGGCGTCGATGTCGGCGGTTGCCGCCGCCACTTGTTCAGGTGTCGCCGACTTGTTGATCACGGCTCGCAATAGAGATTCCAACTTGGCGTCGTTGTTTCTTTTGGCCGGTGCCGGCGTGCGCCCGGCCGCGAACTTACGGATGTCGGGAACTTCTCCGCCCCCGGTCGCGTCGACGATCGCCTTGAGAATTTTGGGTCCGTCGGCCTGAATGCTGGGCTGCACCAACGCGAAGTTGGCGGTCACTTTGTTGTCCTTGGCGACAAGAATCGTCAGTGTCACGTTTCGATTTAGACCATACGACCCGGGACCCTCCTGGCCTGCTTGGGAGATGCCGACTTGCGCGCCTTGGGGAAAGTGTTTTTGTACCCTCTTCAACCAATTCTCAGTCTCGGTGGCATCGTCCGTCAAGAAGACAACGCCGTTTACCAGCCCCGCCTCTTTGCGAGTGATGGCGTAGCGCATGATCGTGTTGGTCAAGCCAAACGCGGGCCGCGTTCGCGCGTGGAAAAAGACCAGCACCAATGGCTGGCCGTCGGCCGCTTGGACGAGATCAATGTCCTGGCCCGCTTGGTCGCCAAAGACACCGGCAACTTGAAAGCCCGGCAATTTCTCACCCGGCTGCGGTCCGGAAAAGATCGGCTCTTCCTCCGCGGACCATGCGGATGTCACGAAAGAAACGAGCAACACAAGGGGAAGCCAATGCATGCGACTCATAATTACGCCTTATGACGGTCTGTTGAGGATGGAACGGCGAACCGCGGTATTCATCGGCATCACCGGTATTCATCAGTATATTGATGCTCGGGACGGCGCGAATCATTAAACCGACGAACTGGCCGTAAGGTGTCGGAAATTCGGCGATAATTCCCGAATTACGCCAAAAGTTCTCGCCGAACTCGGCCATCACCGGCAATCGGCAGCGGTCGGCCGAGCCGATCGGGGATCGTCGTGTGAGGGTCAATACCGAGCAAATGATAGGCGGTGGCCAAAATGTCCTTGGGCGAGATCGGGTTGGACAAGACATCGCCTCCGTCCGCCGTGGTTTCGCCGACGACCTTACCGCGTGCCGCTCCGCCACCTGCTAGAACCGCCGAGTAAGCTCGCGACCAGTGATCGCGACCGCCATCTGGCCGGTTGGGCACCAGTTTCGGCGTGCGGCCATGTTCGCTCATCCAAATCACCAGCGTTTCGTCCAGCAGCCCCCGTTGGTCCAAATCCGCTAGCAGCGTGGGAAACGCCAAATCAAAGCCCGGCAACAGCAGGTCCTTCATGCGCGGATAATGGTATTGATGCGTGTCCCAGGCTCCGTTGGCGAACTGCCCAAAACAATCCCAAAACACGCTGACGAATTTGCCACCCGCCTCGATGATCCGCCGCGCTGCCAGGCAAGACTGACCGAACAGGTTCATGCCGTAGTCTTCGCGCGTGCGTCGCTCTTCACGACCAATATCGAGCGCCGCCCGCATGCGGTCCGACGTCAGCAGCGACAACGCTTGTTGGCGTTGATTATCAAACTCGGCGACGCGCGAGGCTTGTTGGATCGCTTCGCGTTGACGGTCGAATTGCGCCAGCAATGATCCTCGTAAACGCAATCGATCGACCGAGATTTCCGCGGGCAGTTCCGACGCCAATTGGAATTTCCCGGCGGGCGTCGTTCCGCCAAACGGATTACGAAACCGCTTGGTTTGGGCGACGGTATTTTTGGGCGCGATCTTCAAGCCTGGTCCGTCAAAGTCGGTCCAGATCGGATCGTACGCCGCGCCTAAGAATGCGGCAAACGGGCCGGCATTCACCGCGGGATTATCAGTTTTCGAATTGACCAGCCAAGGCAGACCGAGATTCCGTGGCAAATCCGGGGACGGACCCGCGTTGCTCGCTTCCACATAATCGACCACCGACCCAATGAACGGCCAATGCCGGGTGTCGCGGGCTCGTGTTTCCAACGCGGGAGTGTAGGTGGGGATTCCCGTGACGGCGTAAGCCAAACCGTGCAACGGATAGGGATGGGTCATCGAACGGATAACGGTGACCTTGTCCATGGTCTTGGCCATGTTCGGAATCCGTTCGCAAACCAGCTGCCCCGGTACATTGGACTGGATAGCCTTCATCTCGCCTTGAACTTCGGCGGGCGCGTCGGGCTTGGGGTCAAACGTCTCGTGCGACGACGGCGAGCCATAAGGAAAAACAAGAATGCACGACTTGGCGCGGCCGAAACCCGGCAACGACCGGCTGCCCTCCGAGCGCGCCGTGCGCGCGATGGGATCCGACAAACCGAGACCAAGAAACCCGACGGAACCGATCCGCAACAGTTCCCGCCGGTCCAGGCCGTCGCACAGTTTCTTCCGCGTTCCATGAATCGTTAACACGTTGGCGTCGCCCGAGGCACTATTATCTTGGAGCCGATGGATCGATTATGGCACATCCCAAGATTATCGGCCAACGACTTCGAATCAGCAATCCTCTCACCATCCTAGATATAGAGTGTGCGGGGAGATTTCATGGCGAAGTCGACAACCAACCGTGACGTGTGGTTGTGTTTGGAATTCGATTCCAAGCCGTGGTCAAAAAATGCTTGACTGCAAGGCGTAGCTATGGCAGGATGCCTTAACGTCTAAGGCAAGTTGCATTAGCACTGGCGATCACATTTGGAGAGCGTTGATGCGAGCTGTTTCCAATACCGAGCTGGAGATCTTAAACGTGCTTTGGGACCGCGGGCCGTTGCCCGTGAGAGAGATTGTCGAAGCCGTGTATGGGAGCCATTCTCAAACGCTGCACACGACGGTCAAGAGTTTGCTGGAACGGCTGGTTACGAAGGGTTTTGTCACGGGCGACCGCTCACAAACGCCGCATGCCTTTGCCGCCACCGTCGAGCGCGACTCATTTGTTGGCAGCCAAATCGAACAACTTGCCGACAGTGTGTTTGAAGGACGCCTCGCACCGATCCTGTTGTCGTTGGTCGATCGCGTTAGGCTGAGCCGCAAGGATCGCGAAGCGATTGAAGAGATCTTGCGCAAGCTCAAGTAACCCCATCACCGCTGGCGAGATCGGTCATGATAAATATTTTGTTTTGGAACGTGGTACTCGCCGCCGCCATGGCGGTGGGAATCAAACTCTGTGCCTCGACGACTTACTTGCGTCGACGCCCAGCGGTGCTGCATTTGCTGTGGTTATTGGTTCTGGTCAAGCTGATCAGCCCTCCGTTGATCCCCATTCCTCTGCTGCCCGCGATCGCTTCGAACGATTCGGATCGTGACATTCACACGGCGGCGGTGGCGGGTGACGGATCACGACCCTTGGAGGAAACGCCGGAATATGCGAACCACAATTCCAGCACTCTGCCGAACGGCGCTCTTGGAACAGCCGGCGATCTTGGAACAGACGATTCCCGGTCGACAATCGTGCCTGGCAGTCCTTACGCACAACTCGGTGAATCGTACGCGGCCTGGGTATTCTACGCGATCGCGTGCGCCGGCGCGGTTTTTCTGTTGGCCCGTCTAGCTAGTTGCATAGCGCGGCTGCAACGCTCCGTTAGCTTGTCGCGGCCATCTCCGGAACTTACAGAACTTGGCCACCAGGTCGGCGGCGAACTGGGTTGTCGGCGAGTGCCCGAAGTGTGTGTCGTGGAGGCCGCGATTGCCCCCGCGCTTGTCGGTTGGAGTCCCTCCCGCATCGTGATTCCTCAACGGATTCTTGACGCTCTAACCAAAGAAGAACTGCGCGAAGTGCTTGCTCACGAAATCGCCCACGACTCTCGTCGCGACCAGTTTGTCTTCTTGGCGGCCTCGGTCATTCGGGCACTGATGTGGTGGAATCCGGTCGCCTGGTGGGCCTGCCATGAGATTCGCTTGGCGCAGGAATTGTCTTGCGACGCCTTGGTTGTATCCCGATCGCAAGGGATGGCGTCCCGTTATGCCGAGGCGATTTGGAAAGTGGCGAATCTGTTGTCGGATACACGGCAAAGCCTGGAACCGGCCATTGCCATGAGTACTTCTTCCGTCCGCTTCCTGACAAAGAGGTTTGAAATGATGACTGACAAGCAACTCTCCGCGACGATTAAACGATCCTCGCTGGGATTAGGCGCGATCTTGCTGCTGGTTTGCGTTAGCTTTCCGGTGGCTCAAAATGCGATTGCCCAACAATCCAAGACGTCCGATGCACGCACCAAGCAGCCTAAGCCGGAAAACAACGCGGCTGAGAAAAAGGCGCTCGGCCAGTTGTCAAAGCAAGAGAAGGTCGACCGCATCACAGCAGCCGAGGCGGCCATGAAGAAGTCGATCCGCGCGGCGATCGGAACTTACAGCTACGAGCTGCGCGACCGAACGAAGGGTTCGAAGCATCCGGTTCTGGCAAGCGCGCAAGTTGAGCTGTATTTCGATCAGAATCGATATTGCCTCGATTGCGACTGGAAGCGGAGAATGATTCGCCCTTACTATCGCGGCCCGGACGGCAAACGGGCGCTGGGAGATTACGTCGATTGGGGACCGGAGCGGACGCTGATCTTCGCCGACCCTTCTCGCGCCGAAGTGATCACCTTTTCCGATCGCATTAAACCAACGGGCTGCCGCATCGACATTTTTGTCGCCAAGGATTCTGCCCCCTTCCCACCCTTGAAATATGCCATGCAGTTAGCCGGGTTCGAAAATCTGCGCGCCCCGCTTTTCCTTTACGAAAACGATTCCAGCCTTGCCCTGGTTGTCGAAAACCTAGGGCTGGAAGCACTGACATTCCCCATGCCGGGCGACGCGGCGCTGAGGGTGGAATATGCAATCCAGAATTCTCCCAAGAATCAGGTCAGCCTTGATTTCGACGAGGATTTGCAATTGCTGGCCACTAGCATCCGCAATCCCGACCTAGGGGGCGAGTACGTGCGCCGGTCATTGAAATGGTCCAAGGAGGCACCTGTCGCCGTTCCGATTCAGTTCAGATCGCTACAACCGAGGGGTGACGAGACTCACGAGATGATTTACAAGCGAATCGACGGCAAGCTGAACATCGAAGTCGACGCCAAGTACTTTGACAAAAAGCGGCTCATGATCCCCGATGCAACGCGAACAGTTCAGCACCGTTAAATCAACGCGCGATGTATTTCTCCAGATCACGGCGTTCGCGAAGCGGAAACTCGTAACTCGCGATGACATTTTTTGCTGAACGGCCGTCGCTTCAAGCCGGCCGTCGCGTCGGATTGCGCAAAGCAGGTCAATCCACGATGAATGTGTTATGATTTCCTCAGCGCAGGGGCCCAGCGCGTCTCATCGACCACAGTCGGCATTTGTGCATGAATCAAATCATCCAACACTCGTCGCATTGTCAAATTTCGGCATTGAGAACGACGGCTCTGATTCGCTTGTTTTGCAGCCTAGTCCCATTCTTGCTGAGCTTCCCTTGCTCGGCCGTGACCCATGGCCAACCAGTAGGGTCCCACCGGGACAGTTTGGAGTGGATGATCGCGCGCGCCGATGCGATCGTGCAGGGTCCGGTCGAGAGTGTGGTCCCGCTCAATCCGGATCATAGCTACTTGAGATTTCATCAGGTCACGGTCAAAACGCAAACCGTGATTGCTGGTCAGGCGGAGGGTAAAGTTTGCTTTGTCATCGTTGATCCGAAGCCGTACATTAATCTAAAGCAGCAAGACCACGAAGGGTTGTTCTTTCTTGTTCGAAGTCCCTCCGATTTCAACAGGCAGAGGCACGACTACTTCTACTCGCGCTGCCCGGTGCTCTGTAAGAACATGATTGATCTGGGAGATGAGACTGCGTCCGTTACTTCATTCGACGTGACGGGATTGAGAGAACTCGAGGGTTCCAAAGCCATCCTCGCCAGAGTCGAGCACTACTTGGAGACGTTCCAGCGGGGCGGGCGACGGCAGAGGTACATGCTGCGAGAACCTGACGGCCGCGCGTATACAGGATACGACTCCCTGGTGACCGTTCCATTGGACCACTACCGGCTGCACACGGTCGCCAAGAAGTGGCTGGCGAAAGGAGGAGTCCATTCGCGCGTCGCGAGAGACATCGAAAACGTTTTCTCCGAACTAATTGATTTTGAAGCAGCCAAGGCCAAGTATGCGGCCGAGCGGCAAGTTCCGACCGACTGGCATCGCGCCAACACGCTGAGCATTGATTCCTTGGAATGGATGGCGTCGGACAGCGATGTCATTGTCCGTGGCACGATTGAGGATCTGGTGCTCGTGAAACTGGGTGATCGCGACAGCAAAGAGAGCTTCGAGGCATCATTAGACCAGCACGTCGTGAAGCTTCGCGTCAACGGACAGATTAAGGGGGAAGTCGATCCAACGATCAGCTTTGTCGTCAACAACGGAGGAAAGTTGAGCGAGTGGCAGCGCAAGAAGATTCCGCTCGTTGTCTTCTTGAAGGACCGAGGCATGCAAGTCCGGACTGGACCCATGCGACTTGTCGCCACGGTCAACGAGAACCAGACGCCGATTCTGCGATACGCCGGACGAGGCACGGATACGAAGGCCATCCTTGCTTTCGACGAGGGCCACCCCAAGATGTTCTCCGCGCGGCTGACGTGGATCGACGATCCCCACGAAATGCTGGCGATTGTTCGAGACTATCTAGCGCTAGTGCCCACCGCGCGGGAATCGGGATCGCGAAGCGGGGTCTCCGTCAGTTTCGAACCGCCCGCGACCTTCCTGAAAGGCACCGAATGGGAAGGAGACCGATATGTGCGGATGAAGTTTCCCATCGATGCCTATCTTGAAAAACAGGCTCGACGCTGGATCGTATCCGACCTCAAAGAGGCGCGCTGGCTCGGTGCCTATGCTTTGGTCTACTTCAAGTCCGAGGAAAACGCAAAGGCCCTCAAGCGACTGCTCGACGATCCAGGGAAGTGGGCAAAACCGAAGTCGTTTTCGAAGCAAAAAGTCACGTACATGGTCCGCTGGGAGGCGTGGACTATCTTGCATGCCTGGGGCATCGACGTGCCCAGGCCATCGTTTAGCGATTCTTGACGGCGACGGTCTTGTTGGAGACGGGTGTTGTTGGAGAAGAAAATAGAACCCCCGGTGGTCCCCCTTGGTAAGGGGGACGAAGAGGTACGGCAAAATGGTTCTCCCCCTTGCCTACGGGGACGAAGAGGTAGGGCAAAATGGTTCTCCCCCTTGCCAAGGGGGAGTTAGAGGGGGTCGTTGGCGCGCGTTGCTTGGACTTAGCAACCGAACTGGCTGACTGACCGCCGCTACATTTGCATGATCCAGAACAACACGAATAGCACCGGGACAAAGATCACCGTCATGACGATCATGTATATCGCGATGTTGATGTTGTTGCTTTGCCCGGTTTTGCGGTTGAAGCCCGTGCCACATTGGCTGCAGACAACGTGGCTCAGGACCTTGTGGCCAATCAGCCCTCCCCACCAGGTGAACGTCGGCGGTGCGTTATGCGTGCCGCCGCATTTTGGGCAGCGGCCTGGCGCGCCGCCCTGTTGCGGGGGAACTAACGGAGATCGGTACGGGTCTTGACCGGGCGGCTGTCCCATCGACATGTTCTTGAAATCCGTGGCGAGTGTGAGAGGAAGGCTGCGAGGCGAAACCAAACGCATCGACCCGTACAGCGGCGGCTAACCGCGTTGGTTATAATGTCGCAAATAATACACCAACTTTTCAAGTGGTCCAAATTGCTCCATGTGCTTAACACTCGCACCACGCTTGCTACCGATCTTGATCTTGGCCGTTTTCTTCTGGCCTGCCGACTGGGCTGCTGCTCAGGATGACGACGAACTGCGAGTCGGCCTGGTCGGCACCTACGTTGACGGCGCGGGCAATCGCGGCCAGCGAGTCGATCACCGAATCGCCTTTACGTGGCGCGACCAGATCCCCGACGCGCGGTTGCGACCAGGAAGGTTTTCCGCGAGGTGGAAAGGTGAATTGATGACGCAGCGGCCTGGCAAGTACACGTTGCTGGCGCTCGTCGACGGCCGACTGCGAATTTCCCTTGCAGGCAAAACGGTTCTCGACCAGACAACTGGCAAGCCGCGAATCGTAAAAACCGAAGACCTGACCATGCCGTTTGGCTGGCACGCCTTCGAGGTGGTCTATGAAAAGACAAACGACAATGCGCAGGTGTCGCTGTTCTGGAAAGGGCCCGGCTTTCAGGTCGAGCCGATTGGGCGGTTGTTTCACGAGCCGACGGAAACGGCTGACAAGGCCTTTCAACGTGGGCAACGACTGTCCCAAGCCTTGCGCTGCGAAGCCTGCCACCACGATCAAGAGGCATCTCGAAACGCGACACGCGCCGCCGACTTGAGCAACCTGGCCGGAAATATCAACAAAGACTGGCTTGTCAAATGGCTGAGCGCGAAGCACGACGACCGCGCCGTCGAAACCGGCGTTGTTGTTCGTCGCATGCCAACGTTCGCGTTAAAAGACGAAGAGGCGGCCGCGTTGGCGCACTTTTTAGTTCACCGCGATAAGGCGGCAAGCGCGCCTAAACCGGTTGCCGGTAAGAAGGCGGTTGGCCGGGAATTGTTTTTGTCGCTGGGATGTTTGGCCTGTCATCAATTGGAAGGCTTGGGCGACGCGGGACTATTTGGCGGTGGAGATCTGTCCAAGATCGCGGAAAAGCGGCCGGTTGGATTTTTCCGCCAGTGGCTGAAGGACCCACGGCGCTTGAACCAAAGCCATCGCATGCCACTGTTTGATTTAAGTGGCCAAGAACTGAACGACTTGGCCGCGTTTCTCGACACCATGGGAAGTCGCAAGGTGCCCGGCAAAGCGAAAGCGGGGGATACCGATCTGGCGCTGGGGAAGCAGTTATTCGCTAGCCATCGCTGTACGGCTTGTCATGACAAAAAGGGATCGGAACCGGCCAAGCACCAACCGCCCAAGCCGTTAAACCGCGATTCGAATTGGAACAAAGCGTGTTTCGCCGCGCCGTCGCGCGATACGCACCAGCCTGGTTATGCTCTTTCGCGGTCCGACCAGGATGCGCTGCGCGAGTTTTACAAGCACGTGAATGAAGGACATTCCGCCAAGCTCAGTGGACAATCGTTGCTGATGCAAAACAACTGCCTGTCTTGTCACGCGCGTGGCGAGAGCTTGGGAATACGGCCGGTGGCGACCAAAGTGGTCGAGGCGCATGGGCAGCTTAGCGCGGTGCTGCCCGCGATGTCTCCGCCTTCGCTCGATAGCATCGGCGACAAACTGCACGACGAAGCGCTGCGCACGGCGATTCAGCGCAGCACCGCGTCGCGACGATCATGGTTGAAGGTTCGCATGCCAAAGTTTCGTCTGACTGACGAACAATTGGCCACGTTGACGCAGCATTTCATCGATCAGGACCGCATTCCGGAGATGCAACCGGCGGATTCCGATCCGCCCGACGAAACGGCCATGAAAGTGGCGGGTGCCCAGCTTGTAACCACGGGCGGCTTTGGCTGTACCAGTTGCCATCAGGTCGGCAAGTCGATTCCGCCCAAGGCACCGCTAAACGCGCGGGGTCCAGATCTGTCGATGTTGGGCGGCCGCATTCGTCGCCAGTGGTTTGATCGCTTCGTACGGAACCCCATTCGGATCGTGCCCCGCATGGAAATGCCCACGATTCAACTCCCCGTACAGAGACTTCTAGGAGAATCACTGGACGACCAACTTACCGCGGTGTGGTATGTGCTGAATCAACCCGACTTCCAGCCCCCGCGCCCCGATGCCGTGCGGATTGTCAGTCGCCGTGGCGATGCAACACGAAACGAGCGCGCCGCCGTGTTGACCGACGTCATTCGCACTCAAGAAAGCACCTACGTCAAACCGTTCGTAGTCGGACTGCCGAATCGTCACAACGTGTTGTTCGACTTGGCCACCGCGCGGCTGGCGTCTTGGAAGCTGGGCGACACCGCCCACCAACACACCGAAGGCAAAACCTGGTTTTGGGAATTGGGCGGCATTCAAGTACTGGCCAACCAAGAAGATTCGCCCGACGTGAGCCTTGTCACGGGCGATTCGATCATGGCCGCCAGTTCGGCGGGGCAATTCATGACCGAAGTCGATTATTGGCGACATGAATCGGGCGCGGTCGAGTTTTCCTACCGGCTTCGATTTCCAGGAAAGAAAAAAGACCAAGTCGTGGCTACGCGTGTCACGCAGACGGTGGCTCCTTTGCGATCCGCTGGCGGTTTTGAATCGGGCTTCCGCAGAAGGGTTCGCTTCGACGGCGTTCCGCCGGGTTCCGCCGTGCGGCTAAGCGTGGTGGATGTCGAAGCCGCCAAGCAAGCGGTCATCTCGGCGGCGGGCACGGAACTTTCCTTGCCGGGGTCTGGTCAGGTGCGGATTCGTATTGAAAACGGCCAGTCGACGTTTCAAAAAGACGGCTCGCTAGTTTCCTCCGTCGCCACGAGCGACGCGAACAGCGCGGAATTCGAACTTTCCTATCGCACCGCTTTCCCGATTGAGGCGTCCCTGCGACCGACGATCGAACCAACCGTCGCGGAATCAGTCGAGTTGTCGGTCGTGCCTGGATTTTCCGCCAAGCGGTTACCGCTAGACGAGAGCATCATGCCAACCGCCATCGACTGGCGGCCCGACGGAACATTGGCCATCGCGTCATTGAAGGGTCGCGTGTGGTTGGCGCGCGATACCAACGGCGACGGCTTGCAGGACGAACTGAGTGAATTCGCCGACGAACTGGCGGCACCGTATGGCATCGCGGCGCACGACCGCCATATCGACGTCGTGAACAAATACGCTCTGTTGCGGCTGACGGACGAAGACGCCGACGGCCGCGCCGACCGTACGGAAACGATCGCCTCGGGATGGGGTCATACGACCGACTATCACGACTGGGTCGTTGGCTTGCCGCGTGACGCGGCGGGCAACTACTACATCGCCACACCCTGCCAGCAAGATAAGCGATCGCACGAAGCGGCCGCCTATCGTGGCAAAGTGATTCAACTGGCGCCCCGAAAGCCGACCGCCGATAATCCTCGTCGGTTCGCACTGAAGCTGATCAGTGGCGGGCATCGCTTTCCCATGGGGATCGCCCGCGCCCGCGATGGCCACATGTTCGTGACCGACAATCAGGGCAACTACAATCCCTTCAACGAACTGAACCACATCATCCCCGGGGCGCGGTACGGGTTCATCAACTTGCTGGAGCGAAAAGACGGTTTCAAACCGCCGCTGACCGCGCCGGCGATCGACATTCCCCACCCGTGGACTCGCAGCGTCAACGGAATTTGTTTTCTGGACACTCCTGATCCCGTGCGGCGAAAGCTGAGGCAGAGCGCGTTTGGGCCATTCGAAGGACATCTAGTAGGCTGCGAATACGACACCCGCCGGCTGATTCGGATGAGCCTGGAAAAGGTCGGCGGCACGTTCCAAGGCGCAGCCTATCCATTCAGCTTCGACCAGCCGCCCAGTGGGCCGCCGCTGTTGGGACCGCTGGTCTGCCAAGTTAGTCCCGCCGGCGATCTGTACGTGGGCAACATCCGAGACAGCGGTTGGGGCGGTTCCAACAACATCGGCTCACTGGTTCGCCTGCGACCGTCGCGCAAGGGCCTGCCGCCGGGGATCGCCGAGGTGCGGGCCACGCCACAAGGATTCGTAATCGACTTTACGAAACTCGTGGATCGCGATCGAGCGGCGGACGTGGCGAATTATTCAATTTCGTCGTACACCCGCGTTTCGACGCCCCAATACGGCGGTTCGGACAAGGATCGCCGAGTCGAAAAAATCGCCCGCGTGAAGTTGTCAGACGATGGCCGGCAAGCCGTTGTGCGATTGGGCGAGCTACGTGCCGATTTCGTCTACGAGATTACTCTGAGAAATTTGAGCGCCGAGGAATTGTTTTTCCCGTCGGCCGCCTATTACACGATGCGGGTCGTTCCCAAGCAACGTTGACGGCCCACCAACAGGCAGCAGCACTTTTAATAGAACCCTCTTCCGCGGTAGGGTATTGATGCACTTTCGCCTCGAATTCAACATTGCTTGGCTCGCCATATTCGCGCTGTCATCGGCGACCGAAGCAGCCCAGCCTCCGATTACGGCGATTTCGTTTGCTCCGGATGGAAAATCGGTACTCGTCGGCTCACAGGCAGGTGTCGAGGTTCGCAACTGGCCCGGACTCGAAGTACGGCGGACCTGGCAAGTCGGCGTAGCCAACGTTCACGATATCGAGTTTTCTTTGGACGGCTCGCGCGTGGCCGTTGCCGGTGGCGCGCCGGCTGACGAGGGCGTCGTGGAAATACGAACCTGGCCCGGCGGCAAGTTGACCGCGACGCTTGGCGACCATGAGGATTTGGTCTACGCCGCCGCCTGGAGCAGCGATTCACGGCGATTGGCAACCGCCAGTCTCGATCGTCACGTGCTGCTGTGGAATGTGAAAGACAGTCAGGTGAAACGTCGCTTTTCGGGACATTCGCGCGGCGTTACCGCCATCGGTATCCTGCCCGGCGAGCAGATCCTCATTTCCGCCGGCATCGACCAAAGTGTGCGAGTGTGGAATCTGGACGACGGAAAGCTCATTCGCACACTCAACAATCACACGCAGACCGTGAACGATTTGGCGGTTCGAACGGGCCACGACGGCTTGCCGATGATCGCCACGGTCAGCAACGATCGCACCATCCGGTTTTGGCAACCAACCATTGGCCGCATGGTTCGCTTTGTGCGCATCAAGTCGGCACCCCTGGCAGTGGCTTGGATCCCCAATACATCGCTTGTCGCGGTCACGGCCGAAGATGGCCGCGCCCGGATCATCGATGCCGACACTGCCGCTATTGTTCAGGAAACAAGCGTCTTCGACGGCTGGGCCTACAGTCTGGCAGTTCATCCCGACGGAAAAGACCTATTGGCCGGAGGTCGAGAGGGACAATTGAAACGCGTGTCGCGGAAAGTCGAATAGCCTAAAGCCGCGCCAGTGCATTGTCTCGTTCCTTCAGCGGAATGGCAACGGATTTATTGCCTTGCTGGTGGGACGCGAACACCGCACACACCATTTCCACCGTCATCGCGCCCTGGTAGACATCGCATAGCGGTTGGCGATCTTTTTTGACCGCATCGATCAGATCGCGGGCAGGACCCACATGATGGCTGACGGTTTCTTGCAGGTCGTCGCGCGGTTCAGGCTTGCCGGGGCCGGCGGAGGTAATGGGAATCCACGGGCGCGGCTTGTCTGTTGGCTGGAAGGGATTACCCGGAACCAGATGAGCCAGCGGGTGCCGATCGCAATTGATATCGATAATGGCCTCGCTGCCGATGATCTGTAATCCGAATCCGGCGTTTCGTGTGCCGTCGTTGGCGATCGAGTCGAAGTAGGCCACCATGCCGCGCTCCATTTGGTAACGGGCATGTACTTCGTTACCAGCCAGCAGGCCGAGCGCTTCGTTGCCTTGCTTGACATCGGCCTTGGTAACGGGCCGGCCGTCTTGCCGCATCACCGCGGAACACGATTTTGGCGGGCCGCCAAAGTACTGAACCAGGTTTAACACGTGCGAACCCAGCACCCACAAATCTTCCGCGCCGCCGCGGCGGTCGCCTTTGCCGCGTCCGCGGATCTCCAGGACTCGGCCGATTCCGCCGCTCGCGATCAGTTTGTCGATCGCTTGCAACGTGGGATGATAGCGATTGCGGTGCGCGACGGCGACTTTCGCGTTGTGCTTTTTACAAGCCGCCACGATATCGTCAGCCTCGGCGGGCGTTCGGCAGAACGGCTTCTCGACGTAGACTCCCTTAGCACCTTCTTCGATCGCGGCCACGATCATGTCGCGATGTTGATCGGGCTGTCGCGGGCAGACGGCGACGATAAGCGGCTTGATTGTCTTGAGCATCGCGCGATAATCGGCGAAACCTCGCTCAACTCTCAATCGTTCCTTGGCCTTGGCCAACCCGTCGGCATTGGCATCGGCCACACCCACGATTTCCGATTCGGGAACGCGCAGCCAAACGGTGTCCAAACCGTGGCCAAAATTTCCACGACCGGTATGGCCGATCACGCCCACACGTATTTTCTTCTTGTCAGCGCAACGGCCGAGGATGGGCGCGGCCAGCGAAAGCGATGATGCGGCGACGAAGGTGCGACGATTCATGAATCGATACTCCATGAGTTCACTGACTGTTTGAGGCGGTTATGCCTCCGAGTCTACTAGGTCGTCGCTCGAATGCAATCATCACTGCACGGTCGCGCACGGTTGACTTCTGCTCGCGCGGCACTCATCATGCGCATTCCACTCAGATTTCACGTGAAGGCGCGAAGAGGTTCGAACCCTGTTCGCCTCCGTTAGCGAAGGCCGACGGAATATCGAATAACGAACACGGAATGATGAAGGAAGAAAAAGGACCTCCCCTAACCCCTCCTTGTAAAGGAGGGGAATCAGTTCTCCCCCTTGCCAAGGGGGAGTTAGAGGGGGTCGTTTGTTCCAACAAGCAACTCTTAATCGCCGCTTCAAAGAACTCTCATGCCTATTCCAACTGAAGATCCGATCATTGTGGCTCCCAGCCCCACCCCCTTTCGCGAAGACGACTCGGTGGACCATGCCGCGATCGAACGCAATGTCGCGCGTTGGATCGAGACGCCGCTAACAGGCTTTGTGATCAACTCGGAAAACGGCGAGGAAGCTTTTCTTTCCGAGCAGGATCGTTGGGAAGTCGTGCGGACGGTCCGCCGCGCGTCGGGTGATCGCATGCTGCTGATTGGCGGTGTTGACAATCCGTCGGTCACGGCGACGCTGCAAACCGCCGAGGAACTTGTGGCGGCTGGCGCCGACCTCATTCGCGTTCGCATCCCACGATTGACACCCAACGTTCGCGGTTACTTTGAACAAGTCGCCGCCCGCGCACCCGCACCAATCGTGATCATTCACCAAATGGCCCCCGGGATGTTTTTGAGCGGCCCGACGCCGGCCGGCGCGCCGGCGGAGTTGATTGGCGAATTGATGGGCCACGAAAACGTCTTTGGGTATATCGCATCGGCCGATTTGCGATTTGAATTCCGCCTGCGGCAGTTTGTTCCCCAGGAGAAGCGATTTTGGATGGGCAATGCGAGCTTGCTGCTGGCCGGCACGGCGCTGGGAGCGAACGGTGCTTGCATGATGCTGGGCAACGTGGCACCACGGGAATGTTTCGAGATCGTGCGACTCGCCATGGCGGGCGAAATGAATGCCGCGGCGGAAATTCAACAACGAGTTTTGGAAACCGACTGGCAGATTCTGTTGCGACGTGCCGCCGGACTCAAAGCGGCGCTGAATCTGCTCGGCTTCGACGCCGGCGCGCCCCGCGCGCCAACTCCCCCCTGCAGCCCTGAGGAAATTGAGCAGATTCGCGCGGCCATGGTTCAAGCAAAGTTGCTGGGATGAACGATGAACAGTCGAGTTGAAATTCACTACTGCACGCAGTGTCGTTGGCTGATGCGATCGGCCTGGATGGCGCAAGAGCTGCTAACGACCTTTGACAGGGAAATCGGCGAGATGGTTCTGATTCCCGGAAGCGGAGGTGTTTTTGAGGTTCACGCCGACGGAGACCTGCTGTGGTCTCGAAAGGAGCGAGGGCGGTTCCCGGAGATCAAAGAACTGAAGCAGATCGTCCGCGATCGCATCGCGCCCGAAAGAGATCTCGGGCACACCGATCGGGCGTCGAAAGAAGGATGAATCTCGCACCGCTCGCGGGTACAATGGCAAAGTCGTTGATCGCTCGGCGATCATGGCGTTGGCGTTTTGTTCGGGGAGCGAACAACGACTTTCCATGAGGTGACCATGACCGATTCCAGTGAATTCTATCGAGAACATGTGACTCTGACGCGGCGGTTCTTTATGCAGGTTGCCGCTGGCGGCGCTGGCTGTGCCGCCTTGTCTTCCTGGTTGCCGGCGGCCGAATTGCCCCGCCAATGCGCCCAGGCGTGCGAAGAGTTTCTTAAGAAGATGGAGTACCTCACTCCGCAAGAGTCGTTTGGCAACGTTTCGCGCGGCAAGCCTCGCCCCTACGACTTGCCGGCGGAAAAGAAACGAGAAGTCGGGCTGACTCCCGAAACCTGGCAGTTGGAAATCGTATCGGATGATGAAAACTCGGCCGACCTTGAAAAACAATTTCGCAAGGACGAAGGAACAGCTCTCGACTGGGACGACCTAATGAAAGTCGCCAAGGAGCACACCGTCAGCTTTGCCAAGGTCATCACCTGCAACAACATTGGCCGCCCCCTGGGGATGGGCTTTTGGGAAGGTGTGCCGCTGCGCAAGTTGGTGTGGATGACCGGGCCGAAACAGAATTTGCGGCGGCTGTTTTATCACGGTTATCACAACGACGACCCAAAGCAAATGTTTCGCAGCTCGCTGCCGATCGGGCGCGTGTTGGAAGACCCGTTCGATTTGCCGCCGGTGATTGTCTGTTACAAGCTCAACGGCCAATTGCTGACGGGCGAACGGGGCGGGCCGGCGCGCATTGTGGTTCCCGAGGCGTATGGCTTTAAGTCGGTGAAATGGTTGAACCGGATCGTACTCTCGAATTTGCATCATGCGAACGATACCTATGCCGGCGGCAACAACGACTTGGATAGCTGGATGAAGACATTCGCCCGCAGCTTGTTGCGGCCCGAAAGTCCCAAGGCGGGACAGCCGCTGCCGATAACCGGTTATTCCCAGGTTGGCATTTCCGGCTTGTCGCGTGTGCAAACGTCGATCATGCCCAAGGACAAACAATGGCCCGCGGACGATCCCTACTTCACCAAAGCGGAATGGACCGACGCCCACCTGGTTCCGTCACCGGAAAAGTGGGGCGGCAATCTTCCCGATAACCGGTTGCCTGGCAACATGCACGGCTTCGATCCGTCGGGCAGGCCCAAACAGTGGCCGATGCGTTTGACGATGGCCCACTGGGCGACCGTCTTGCCCGGCCTTCCCGCCGGCAAGTACACGCTGCGCTGTCGCAGTATCGACGACAAGGGCCACGCCCAACCGATGCCGCGGCCGTTCCGCAAATCGGGCCGCAATGCCATCGAAGAAACGGAAGTCGTCGTGGACGCCTGAGCCTAATTGGCGTCCGATTCCTTTTCAGCTTCGTTGCCGTCCTTCTTCGTTGGATTGGCTGGCAGCGTGAATACTCCCTTTTCGGGGTGCGCTCCCTTGGCACCGATCAAGATAAATCGGGGATCGTCATCGCCGGCGACTCGCAAATTAAACGTCACCTTTTTCGCCCTCGGTCCAATCTTGAAATCGATTCCGTCTGTTAGTCCGATGGTAATGAATCGATACGTCATCTTCCGATATCTGTTTGCGATGCGGACGACATCCCCATCCTTGCGCCGCTTCCCTTTTCCCAAATCGAGCGCGCTGTAGTCCGCATAAATCCTATCGCGATCGACTTCGACACTGCCCACAAACTCAATCTTCACACCTCGGCCCGAGGTCGTGCGCAGTTTCCAGATTCCATCCTCATACCAGATTCCATACATCTTCCGCTTGCCCTGGATGAATTGCTTGGGGCGGCCAAACGGATCGACGTCCTTGGAAACTCCCTCGCGGACATCGGGAGTTTCGGATTTATCCTCGGCGAACAAGGTGCCAGCCTGGGAAACCACAAGCGCCAACGCGCCAACAATGCCTCTAAAAACAAGGGTATTCACGTCAATCACTACTTTTTCAACCTTTCCTGCGAATCGAAATCACCAAGGCAGCCCATGCGGATTGCTCCCACGGCAAAACGGAAATCGTGCGCCGTTTGTAACAACATATCATATCATAAACCAATCTCGTATGAGATCCCAAGACGCCGCCCTCCGGCAACTGGATCCGTGGATCCGAGTGGCTTCTTCACCCTTGCCGCGAGCTTCGGATGATGCGACTTCACGGCACGGGTCTATCTCGCGGTGAGCCTTGAGACCCGTTGGTCGTGTCTATGCTCGGTCGCGGCGGCCAAGTAAAATCGATACGGTTGCGTATCGATCACTCCTTCCCATCGAGATTGACAATGAATTGCCGCATGCAAAAACTGCCGCTTGCCTGCCTGATCCTCGTGCTACTGCTCTCGGCGAGTGCGAGTGCCGCGACTCCTGTCGGCGAAAAGCACATTTACAAGACCGTCGCCGACCGTGAGTTGAAGTTGTTTGTCACCAAGCCCAAGGATTGGAAGAAAACCGATCGCCGACCGGCGATTGTCTTTTTTCACGGCGGCGGGTGGGTCGGCGGCGCTCCTGGACAGTTTACCGAACACAGCAAGTATCTTGCTTCGCGGGGCATGGTTTGCGTGCAAGTTGAATACCGGTTGCTCGACCGCAAGAAGAACGACCCGCCCACTCAGTGTGTGCGGGATGCGAAGTCGGCCATGCGGTGGGTGCGGGCAAGGGCCGATGAATTGGGGATCGACGCCGCGCGGATTGCCTCGGGCGGCGGGTCCGCTGGCGGGCATCTGGCCGCGTTCGTGGGCATGGTCGAAGGAGAGGACGACCCCGAAGATGATCTGAAGATCTCGGCGAAGTCCAACGCCATGGCGCTGTTCAACCCGGTCTTCGACAACGGACCAGAGGGTTGGGGACACAAGCGAGTCGGTGAACGCTATCGCGACTTTTCGCCATCTCACAATGTCAGCGGGGACGACCCGCCGGCGATCGTGTTCCTCGGTTCCGCCGATAGGCTCGTTCCGGTGGCGACCGCCGAGGCGTTCAAAAAGTCAATGGAAAAGGCCGACGGGCGCTGCGACGTCCACATCTACGAAGGCCAACCTCACGGCTTCTTCAACCATGGAAAGGACAAGAACCGTTGGTACAACGAAACGGTCGTCTCGATGGATAAGTTCTTGGCGTCGCTGGGTTGGCTGAAGGGACCGCCAACTTTGGCGGCGGGCGAATCCAAGAACCCGTAACGGATGCTCCGCTCGCCAAACTTGCATTGACTGCTCAATTCGCCACGCTGGAGCCTCGCCGGCCTTTCCCGATCTTCGTTCAGCCTTCGAAATTCCCGGGCGCGCTTTGGACCCCCTCTAACTCCCCCTTGGCAAGGGGGAGAACCGGATTCAGACGGGCGAGCCCTTGACGTTAGTCGAGGGGTATCGATGCGGCGATTGGCGGCCGCCTATTTGAATTGGCAAGTGCCTCGTTGGTGAGCGTTACCCCCAGCCCCCAGCCAACGCTGGCGGCTCGCTGGCCTTTTCCGATCTTGCTTCATCATTCCGTGTTCGATATTTGCTATTCCGGCGCGCGCTTTCGACCCCCTCTAACTCCCCCTTGGCAAGGGGGAGGATCGAGGAGTTACTTGACGGCCGCGTTTGGTTTCTTTTTCCGTCGGCGTGACTTGAGCTGGTTCTTCGGGTCGGTGAAGAACGAGGCGTCCTTGATTTCCGCGGGTCCAGGCTTGGCCGCCGAGAGCGGTTGTTTGTCGTTCCAAACCTGTTGCTGGTCGGCAAGCAGTTTCATCATCCGTTGGAGGCGGTCGGCGTGCTGGGGGTCGACGGCCAAGTTGTGCAATTCGTCGGGATCCTTGGCAAGATTGAACAACATCGAGTAGTTCACCAATGGAAGACGATAGAGCTTCCAATCGCCTTGCCGGACGGCTCGTTGACCCTGTTCGTAAGACAAAAAAATCGTGTCGCGATGTTTTTGTTTTTCCGCGCGAATGACGCCGCCGACGCTCTTGCCGTCCAGTCCGCCAGGGGAATCGAGGCCCGCCAGATCGCAGGCGGTTGGGAAAATGTCAAACAAATACATGAGCGCGTCGGTACGTCCCGACGCAATCTTCGGTCCGGCGAAGATCATCGGCGAACGCATCGAGTGTTCGTACAGGTTTTGTTTGCCGAACAGTCCGTGGCTGCCCATCGCCAAGCCATGATCGGCGCTGAAAATGATGATCGTGTTTTTGTATTCGTCCAGATCGCGCAGCGCTTGCAAAATGCGGCCGATGTGGTGGTCGATCGAAGAAATACAACCGTAGTAGTCGTGAAGCTGGCGGCGGACTTCGTCTTTGGTTCGCGGCCACGGGGCTAGTTTTTCGTCGCGGCCGGTCATCCAGCCGTTGTCGATCGGGTGGAAAGGCTTGTAGTTGGCGGGCAGCGGAATCTTTTCGCGGTCATACAGTTTCATCCATTGGTCGGCCGCCACGCGCGGATCGTGCGGACCGGCGAATCCGACATACATGAACAGCGGCTTCTTACGATCCCAGGTGTTGTTGAGGAATTCGACGGCGTTGTTGGCGGCGGCCCGGCCATGGTGTCCCGATTTGCGTTCGCCGCCATCGTTGAGATAACTGCTGAACTCGAAGGCCGTGTGATAGACGCGCGCGGTGTTGCCCCGTTTCGACTGATGGTAGGTCACGTATCCCGCTTGGCGAAACACGTCGCCCCAGGTGTCTTGCTTCTTTTGCGGCTGGTATCGATACAACGACATTCCGCTGAGCGTCATATGTCGCGACGGATTGCAGACCGCGCCCATGGTCGATCCCATGCAATAGGCGTTGTTGAAGACAAACCCGCGGCGGGCCAATCCGTCCAGATTTGGCGTCTTGATTGCGGGATTGCCCAAGGCCGCGATCGTGTCGGGTCGTTGGTCGTCAGCGAAAAGAAACAGAACATTCGGCCGCTCATCGGCCCATGCGCGTCCCAAGGAGCAAATCGCAACGAGCGACCAAATTGTAAAGAGAGATATTCTAAACAGGGACAGAGATATTCTGAGGTACGAGGTGAACAAGGTTGCAAAAGCCGTATTGTGGTGGCCGGATCCGGGATTCATGGGAGACTCGTTTGATCTTGGTGGGTGAAGACTTGGGTCCCGAGATGCCTCGGCACTTTATTGGTGCGGAGTAGCACGTCGATACAGAGTAGCACGGCAGAGGGGCGATGGCGAGTTTGTGACGGAACGTACGATTACCATTTTTCCTTATTGTCAGCGGCGAGAGATGCGCACTAGAATGCAACCGCTTAGCAGTGAGTTCCCGAGGAGCTTAGACATGCGATTCGAAGAATATACGATCGCGGGTGCGGGCGCGAACGCGGGCGGGCCCATGGCGAACAATTGGCGGAGCGTATTCACGCGACGCGGCAGTTCTACGAGGACATTTTCGCCATGCGCGAACGCGAGGTGTTCGACCGCGCTCAGCAGTTTCGGATGGCGATCCGAGACTTTAACGTCGAATATGGCACGGAAATCGAGGCCATCGCCGAAGCGGCCGACATTCATCCGCTGTGGATTTACGCGCTGAATTCTCGAACGGAATTGCTGGCGCTTGGCGCAGCGGCCAAAGTCAACGAATGTACGGCACTCTATTTTCGAAAGACATCGATCCTTGGCCAAAACTGGGATTGGGGCCAGCGGATGGAAGATCTGACGGTATTGATGCGCATCGAACGCCCGGACGGCCACGTCATTCGGATGATTGCCGAGCCCGGCATCATTGGCAAGATCGGGATGAATTCGGCCGGCGTTGGGGCCTGTTTGAACCTGCTGCGTTGCCGTGAAACGCCCGATGTGGGCGTGCCCGTTCACGTCGTGCTGCGATCGATTTTGGATGCCAATTCGCTGGCCGAAGCGCGGCAGTCCGTGGCTGCCGCCGGTGGCGGAAAGGCGAGCAACATTTTGGCGGGCGACTGCGACGGCAATTTCTTCGACGTCGAATTCGCGGGTCGGCGGACGTTGTTTCACGATTCGGAAGGCGACGTGGTACGGCATACGAATCACTATTTGTGTGAGTCTTCGCTGGATAGCCCGGTCGTCGATCTAAGCAACTCGCGCTGCCGCTTCGACGTAGCCGAACAGCGGTCCGCGTCGCTAACCGCGTTTGGAGTCGATCAGATGGCGAACGTCTTGTCGGACCAATCCGACGCGGAGTTTCCAATCTTGCGAGGCTACGTGCCAGACGATGTCGTTCAAGAGGTGGGAACCGTCTGCACGATTGCGATGGAACTTGCCGAAGGTCGCCTTCATATTCGCAAGGGTAACGACGCGGCCGATCCGCTGATCGAATACACGGTTTGATCACGAATTTGAATTTGGGAGGGTCCGTTGGGTTTGCCGAAATTCGCTGGGCGAGAGTCCGGTTGTTTTTCTGAACTGACGCGCGAAGGCGCTTTGGTCTGAATAGCCGACTTCCAACGCGATTTGGGCGATGGCGTGGCCAGTGTTCGTAAGCCTTCGCGCCGCTTCGTCGATGCGAAGTTTTAGAACCAATTGGCTGGCTGTCATATGGAAGACTTGTCGAACGCGCTGATCCAACTGATAGACGGAGAGTCCGGCCACGCGGGCTAGTTGTTCAGAGGTCAGCGCGTCGTCGAGATGATTTTTTGCATGATCGATCGCCGCGGCCATTGGCTGATAATCGACATGCTGCAATGTAGGTGCTTGAAGGTCTTTCGAGATTCCGACCAAACCGACCGTTTGGCCCTGGCGGCCCAACAGCGGCAGTTTTGTTGTTAGGCACCAGCCAGGACCACTGGTAGGATAGATGTGCAATTCAAGTTGGTCCAGCAGCGGTTCGCCCGATTCCAGCAGAGCCAAATCCTGCGCAAGAAACCCTCGGCCCAGCGGTGCCGGAAAGAGTTCTTCCGCGGTACGTCCAATAATCTCCTGCTTGCCGGCCACGCCGCAACGAAGAACAAGCGACTCGTTGGCGACGACATATTGCCCCTGGCTGTTTTTGACGAAGTAGACCAAATCAGGAACGCGGTCGAACAGCGCCTCTCCTGAAAAGGGATCGGCCAACTGGGAAAAAACGTTATCGCGTAGAGGATTGGAGTTCATGATTCTTCCTCTCATCCTACCAAACCGGCGCGGCCGACTATGCGCCAATCGAAGTCAGGACTAGCGAATAAGTCAAGACAAGGAGGCCTGTTGAATCGTACTCTCGTAGTTTGTGGGCCTTCGCCCAAGGAAAGGTCCACGGAACCCAACGCAGGCGCGGAAGGCGGAAGCCATGCAACGTGTAGAGATTGTCGATTCCCACACCGCGGGCGAACCGACACGGGTCGTGATTCGTGGCGGTCCCGCGTTGGGGGCCGGTTCGATGGCCGAGCGGCTGGTTACGTTTCGCGAGTCTCACGACGATTTTCGTGCGGCGGTAGTCAATGAGCCGCGCGGCTCCGACATTGTCGTCGGCGGGCTGCTTTGCGAGCCGCAAGATCCCGCGTGTGCCTGTGGAGTTTTGTTTTTTAACAACGTCGGCACGCTGGCGATGTGTGGTCATGGGATGATCGGCGTGGTGACGACGTTGGCCTGGCTGGGCCGGCTGGCCGCGGGCGTTCACCATATCGAGACGCCGGCGGGGGTCGTGAAGACATCGCTGCATGAGGATGGCCGGGTGACCCTTCAGAATGTTCCCAGCTTTCGCCAAGCCGTCAATCTCCGCGTTGAGACGTCGTTGTTGGGCGAGGTGACCGGTGACGTGGCCTGGGGAGGGAACTGGTTCTTCTTGACGGATGCCCGTGGCATGGACCTGACGGTTGCCAACGTTGATCAGCTCACGCGAGCGGCGCAAGCCATTCGCCAGGCAGTCAACTCGGCGGGCTTTCCCGAAGTCGATCACATCGAGTTGTTCGGGCCGGCGGATCGCGCGGGCGCGAATTCCCGAAGCTTCGTGCTATGTCCCGGAATGGCCTTCGACCGCTCGCCCTGCGGCACCGGCACGAGCGCCAAGCTGGCCTGTCTCGCTGCGGATGACTTGCTGGCTCCCGGGGAAACATGGGTCCAGCAAAGCGTGCTGGGAACGGAGTTCAGCGCGACCTACCGGTGGACCGATTTAGCGACCGAGAACGAAAGTAAGTTTCCGCGCGGGAGTATTGTGCCTTCGATTACCGGTACGGCCTATGTGACGGCGCAAGGAGAGTTACTGTTCGATGATCGCGATCCGTTTCGTTGGGGCATTCGGAAGGCATGAGGTGGAGGTTTGTCAAAGCACGTCACGATTGTAGGCGGCGGAATCATCGGCCTTTTCGCGGCGCACTATTGTTTGCGCGACGGGCATCGCGTCACCGTTGTTGAGCGAGGTTCGCAGCGCCGTGACGGATGCTCGTTTGGCAACGCCGGCATGATCGTGCCCAGCCATTTTGTTCCCCTGGCCGCGCCGGGGATGATCCGCCTGGGACTGAAGCTGATGTGGAATCCGCAATCGCCGTTCTTCATTCGTCCCCGGCTCTCGGGAGAACTGCTGAGTTGGCTGTGGAAATTTAGCCGAGCCTGTTCGTCGCGCCGGGTTGAAGCGGCCGCGCCGCTGCTGCGTGATTTGCATCTGCGCAGCCGCGAGGACTACGCCAAGCTGCAATCGGAACTGAATGCCGACTTTGGATTGCAGCGGCAAGGACTGCTGATGCTGTGTGCTTCGCGGCACGGGCTGGAAGAGGAAACGCGAGTTGCCAGGATGGCCGAACAGTTGCGTGTTCCTGTCCGCGTACTCGACGCCCGGGAAACTTCGCAAATGGACCCGAGCGTCACGATGGATGTACAAGGCGCGGTTTACTATCCGTTGGACTGTCACTTGGCCCCCGAACGTCTGATGGCGGCACTGCAGAGTCGGTTGGCCGAAGACGGCTGCGAGTTTACGTGGGATACCGAAGTGACGGACTTTGCTACCAAAGACGACCAGGTGACAAACGCCATCACCAACCATGGAGAGATCGCCGCCGATGTGTTTGTCATCGCCGGCGGTTCCTGGAGCACGTCGTTGGCGCGGCGGTTGGGCATCCGCATTCCCATGCAAAGCGGCAAGGGATACAGCCTGACAATTCCGAACCCGCCAGAAACTCCCTCGATCTGCTCGATTCTAACCGAGGCCCGCGTGGCCGTGACGCCCATGGGCTCATCGTTGCGTTTTGGCGGTACGTTGGAGATCGGCACGCGGAATGGGAAAGTCAATCCCGCACGAGTGCGCGGGATTGTTCGTTCGATTCCGCGTTACTTTCCAGAGTTCGCGACAACGGACTTTGACGGCATCCAAGCTTGGTCGGGCCTGCGTCCGTGTTCTCCCGATGGGCTTCCGTATCTGGGGAGTACGAAACGATGGGATAATGTCGTGATTTCGACCGGACATTCAAAGATGGGAATCAGTCAGGCACCGATCTCGGGGCGGATCGTCGCGGAGTGCGTGGCCGGTCGATCGCATGACGGGCTCGATCCGCGCCAACTCTCGCCCGATCGATACTAGTGCTTTGTCACAGCTTAATGTTAGGGTGCCTCGGCATCTTGCCCGTGCTCGTAGCGTTCACTGGCGAGACGCCAGTGGCACCCCTGGCGAACTCAACTAACGCTAATTCTTAGCTGTGACAAAGCCTAGCGTGGCGAGCTTGCGCTGCGTGACGGACCGCGGCGAGTGCCGACCGGAACACAATGAATACCGCACCGCCGACCGGAAGCGGCGTTCTCTCCCACAGCCGAATCGATCGGCGGGCACGGTATTCGTTGTGCGCCTTGGTGGTCCACATCGAGTCAAGTCAAAGTGTTGGAGCCGACTGAACTCTGTTGGCAAACCACATGCCAGAAACGAGCGGTTCACGCGTCTGGTCACAGGGTCGCGAAAAACAAGCGATTTGACAGCCGAATTCCGACGCAAGCTATCTCGAAGCCGATATCGGCAGGCCGAACTGCGCATGGATTCCGCCGGGCCTGCCCAATTTTCTGGCACCGCGCCCGCTTGCCTAGCTGGTTCTGGTTGACAAAACACGGCAATCAGCGTAGGTTTTTCATAACCTTCAATACTGAGCCCTACCCCCTACTTGCTCTGTCCAAAATGCCCATTTCCCCCGTAGTCGTGATTATTCGAATTCAGGAGAAACAGGCTTGAGGGTAGCCGCTTTGGTAAAATGAATTTACTGCCCTGAAGCCCGCGGCGGACTTCAGGGTTTTTTTGTTGGTGTATTTGCTTCGGTACTTCGCAGTCACAAAAGCCAAAATCATGCGATCCATCCAAATCTACGACACGACACTTCGCGACGGCACGCAAGCCGAAGGTATTAACTTTTCGCTGCAGGACAAATTGCAAATCACCAAGCGGCTGGACAAACTTGGCGTCGATTATGTCGAAGGCGGCTATCCTCTCTCCAATGAAAAAGATGTCGAGTTCTTTCAGCGCGTGCAGGACTTGGATCTGCAACATACGAAAGTCTGCGCGTTCGGCATGACCCGGCGGCGCGGAGTGACGGCGGATCAGGACCCCGGCATGCAAGCCTTGGCCGGTTCGGGGGCACCGGTCTGCACCGTGGTCGGCAAGACGTGGGACTTTCACGCGACCGAAGTGCTGCGCGTCACATTGGATGAAAACTTGGAAATGATCGCCGATAGCGTCCGCTTTCTGGTCGAGCAAGGACGGGAAGTGATTTACGACGCCGAGCATTTTTTTGACGGCTGGAAAGCCAACCCCGACTACGCGGCCAAGACGATTCTGGCGGCGACTGGGGCGGGCGCGTCGATGGTCGTCTGCTGTGATACCAATGGCGGCAGCATGCCGGAAGAAATCGTGCAGCACCTTAACGAAGTTCAAACGGCACTCGAAGGCATGGACGTTACCGTCGGCATTCATTGTCACAACGACTGCGATCTGGCGGTCGCCAATTCGTTGGCGGCGGTTGATGCAGGAGCCGTTCAGGTCCAAGGTACGATCAACGGCTTTGGCGAGCGGTGCGGCAACGCCGACTTGATTTCCGTCATTTCCAACTTGGGAGTCAAAAAACAAGGTTATCAAGTTTTGGGCGGCGGCAGCCTGGAGCATCTGACGGAGGTCTCTCGGTACGTCTATGAACTGGCCAATTTGCACTTGCGCAACACTCAGCCTTTCGTCGGCCAAAGCGCCTTCGCGCATAAGGGCGGCATGCACGTGCACGCCATCAACCGAGCCACATCGAGCTACGAACATATGACGCCCGAACTGGTCGGTAACGAGCGGCGGATTCTGGTGAGCGAGCTATCGGGCCGGTCGAACATTGTCGCCTTAACGACGAAGCACAACATCGAGCACGACCGAGAATTGATGGACAAGATCCTGGCGGAAGTGGTGCGGCTCGAAAATCAAGGCTATCAATTCGAGGCGGCGGAGGCTTCGTTCGACCTGCTGGTCAAGAAATGCGCGGAGACGTTTCAACCACACTTCGAGCGCGTCAAGTACCACGTCGAAGTGAGCATGGATCCCAATGGCGAACTGACGACCGAAGGTACCGTTAAAATTCGCATCGGCGACAACCTTCGGCACGAAGTGGCCGAGGGCGATGGTCCGGTGAACGCCCTGGATGCCGCTCTGCGGAAGGCGCTAAATGGCACCTTCCCGAACCTCCGCGACATGCGGCTTGTCGACTACAAGGTGCGGGTCGTCAACGAAGAAGCTGGCACGGCCGCCCGCATTCGGGTCATGATCGAAAGTACCGACGGTAAAGAGATCTGGGGAACCGTGGGCGTTAGCGAGAATATCATCGAAGCAAGCTGGACGGCGCTGGTCGATGCCGTCGAGTACAAGCTGTATATGGATGATAGCAAGGACTCATCAAAAGCCACCAAGCTGGACACTCAAGAATCACTTGTTTAACATCGTCTTACTTATCAATAACGCACGGCGCGGATCTGAAAAGGGAAAAGACCATGCCCATTAGCCTTTCCGAAGACATCAAGGCATTCACGGAGTTCGAGCAACGCCCGCGCAAAGTCCTCAAGCAGATGCATGACACCGGCCGGCCGGTGGTGCTGACCGTCAACGGGAAGCCGGACGTGGTGATGATGGACGTTGGCACCTATGAGCGAAGACTGAAAGCCGCAAATCTCTCGCAACTCTTGCTGGAAGCGGAAGCTGATGTGGCGGCTGGCCGTGTCCGTCCGGCAGGCGAGTTTCTGAAAGACCTGGAACGTGGCCAGAAAAAAGTACGCCGTTGAGATCGCGGCGACGGCGGAACGAGACGTTCTGGAAATCCACGACTGGATTGCCCGTGACAAGCCCAGCGCCGCCACGCGGTGGGTCAAGGAAGTTAAACGCCAAATCAACGCATTGGAAAAGATGCCTTCTCGGCACGAAGTGATTCCGGAAGCTAACGATTTGGGCGTTGACTACCGCCACATCGTTTTTGGAAACTACCGAACGATTTACCGAGTTGCTGGCGAACGCGTCATCATTCTTAGAGTGATTCACGCGTCGCGTCTGTTGGATACTCGGTTGTTAACTGAGAATAATCCCGCTTCTTGATTGAGTAACCCATGACCTTCTCGTCCGACGACTTTCCCAATCGGTTTGACTTTAGCGAAGCGCAGCAGCGGATCTATCAGTTCTGGGAAGACGGAGGCTATTTTGAAAGCGATCCGGATCCCAAGAAAAAGCCCTATACGATTGTCATCCCGCCGCCGAACGTCACCGGTGCCTTGCATCTGGGACACGCGCTGAACAACTCGTTGCAAGATATTTTGATTCGCATGAAGCGGATGCAGGGCTTCAATGCGTTGTGGATGCCCGGCACCGACCACGCGGGAATCGCCACGCAGGCAGTCGTTGAGAAGCGGCTGTTCGAAGAAGAAAAGAAAACACGGCACGACCTGGGCCGCGAAAAACTGGTCGAGAGAATTTGGGCCTGGAAAGATCAGTACGAAGCCCGCATTCTCAGCCAGCTCAAGCAAATGGGTTTTAGCTGCGATTGGCGGCGAGTTCGCTTTACGCTCGACGACACCTGCGCCCGCGCCGTTCGGCAGACTTTCTTTGATTTGTTCAGCAAGGGATTGATCTATCGGGGCAAGAAACTGGTCAACTGGGATACGCACTTGCAAACCGCCGTCAGTGACGACGAAGTCTTTCACGAGGCGGTCAAAGGGCACTTCTGGCACATTCGCTACCCCGTGATCGATCCCCAACCGGGCGAGCCGACCCATGTCGAGATTGCCACGACGCGTCCCGAAACAATGCTGGGTGATACGGCGGTCGCCGTTCATCCCGATCCGGCCCGCGCTCTGGATAAGGTGGAGGCCGCGTTAAAAGAAAAACTGGCGTCCGCGTCCGCCAAGGAAAAAGACGACGTCCAAAAGCAATTGGACGCGATCGCCGAACGTCGCAAATCGATGCTTCCACAACTTGAGCAACTGCGCGACATGGCGCTCGACGGGCGCAAGCTCATGTTGCCGCTGCTGGAACGGGAGATTCCGCTGATCGCCGACGTCTGGGCCAAACCGGAACTGGGCAGCGGAGCGGTTAAGATCACGCCGGCTCACGACGCGAACGACTATGACGTTTGGCAGCGCAATCACCACATCGGCCTGATCAACATTCTCAATCGTGACGGCACGTTGAACGAACATGCTGGCGATTATGCGGGCAAGGCGATCAAGCCGGCGCGCAAGCAAGTCGTCGCCGATTTGGAGCAACAGGATTTACTGGGCGAGATCGAAGACCGCGACATTGAACTGGCGCACTCCGACCGCAGTAAGACACCGATCGAGCCGTACTTGGCCGACCAATGGTTCGTCAAGATGGACCAGCTCTCGCAATCCGCCATGGATGCCGTCAGTGACGACCGCGTTCAGATTTTTCCGTCGCGGTATCGAAAAAGCTACTTGGATTGGCTTGGCGAGAAACGCGATTGGCCGGTTGGACGGCAACTTTGGTGGGGCCATCAGATTCCGATTTGGACGAAAACCTGGTCGCCGGCTGATGCCGACTGGCTGGAATCCGCGTTCGCGGATGATTCGAATGCCTCGTATCGAAAGGTCGAAGCCACCGAGGAACAGGAAGCCCAATTGCTGGTCTGCGTTGCTGCGGGCCATGAATCACTGGAACAGAACCTCGAGCAACAGCAGTTCGCTCAAGAGGAAGATGTCCTGGATACCTGGTTCAGTTCCGCGCTGTGGCCGCATTCGACTTTGGGCTGGCCCGAGAAGACTCCGGAACTGGATTATTACTATCCGACCAACGTTCTGATCACCAGCCGCGACATTATCACGCTGTGGGTCGCGCGGATGGTTTTGACGGGTCTGAACAACATGGGCGAGGTTCCGTTCCAGCACGTCTTCATTCACCCCAAGATCTTGGATGGCTCGGGGGAAACGATGTCCAAGATGAAGGGGAACGGCATCGACCCGTTAGATGTTATTGCAAAGTTTGGCGCGGACGCCTTACGATTTGGGATGGCCTATTTGACGACCGATATGCAAGATGTTCGCATGCCGGTGCAGTTCGAGTGCCCCCATTGCGAGGCGTCAATCGAGCAGACTAAGAAGAATCGCCAACTACCGCGCGTCGGCTGCAATAAGTGTGACAAGGAGTTTTCCACACAGTGGGCCCGGGAAGATGAAGACCAGGCTTTGCCGCGCGGAGCGGTCGTTAGCGAGCGTTTTGAAATCGCCCGCAACTTCTGCAACAAGCTATGGAACGCCTCGCGGTTTGCCTTGCTGAACCTCACCGAATTTGAACCGGGTCCGGTCGACGATAAGGATCTGGCGATCGAAGACCGCTGGCTGCTTAGCCGCTTGGCGACGGTCACTCAAGAGGTTACCAAGTCGCTGGAAGGGTATCACTATGGCGATGCGGCCCGCACGCTGTACGGATTTGCCTGGGACGAATTTTGCAGCTTCTACATCGAGATGGCCAAGAGCCGTTTACAGGACGATCAGCAGAAGATCGTCGCCGGACGCGTCTTGGCGCATACACTCGACACGCTGCTGCGGCTGCTACACCCGATGCTGGCGTTCATCACCGAGGAAGTTTGGCAATTGTTCGCCAAGATCGCGCCAACCCGGGGCCTGCCCGAGCCCCAAACGGCGACCGAAAGCATCATGGTTGCCGAGTGGCCCGTGGCGGACATGTCACACCAAGACGAAGAAATCGAAGCTCGTTTCGCCAAGTTCCAATCGTTCTTGGGCGCGATCCGCGAGATTCGCAGCCGCCAAAACATCGCCCCGAAGGAGAAGGTCGAATTCTGCGTTCGCTGCGACGACGCGACCATCAAGCTGCTCGAACCGCTGCAACCCTATTTCGACTCGATGGCCAATGCCGAGTCGACCGGTTGGGGCCAAAGCGTCGAGCCGCCGGCGACGAACGCCACCGTCAGCCTGCAAGGAGTCGAAATCTACGTCGACCTGAAGGACTTCATCGACGTCGAAGCCGAGACCGCTCGATTGGAAAAGCGAGCCGATCAATTGGCCAAAACGATCGCCGGAAAAGAGAAAAAGCTATCAACGCCGAACTTTGTCGACAAAGCCCCGCCCAACGTCGTTCAGGGCGTCCGCGATTCGTTGGTTGAAGACCAGGCGGAACTTGAATCGGTCAAGGAGTCGCTCAAGCGATTGCGCGACTAGAAGGTGCTAAGAGAACACGGTGCTCCGGATAGTAGAAGCCAACGCGGATCCATTGAAATCACATCAATCCCTTATCGCGTTCTGTCGAGGTCGAACCGCGAACTCTGGTTGTGTCGGGGACTTTTTTGAGGCAATCGATCCAGACACGCTGGCAAGCGAATTGCAACTGCTTCCGGGAGATGTCACGCGTTGGCTTAAGGGCTTGCTTAAAGATTCGCCGGACACGGAGTCAGATTGGATTGAAGTTGCACGCAGACACGCCCTTGAGCAGCAGCGATTGTCGGCGGAACTCAGAGCGGCGAAACGAAAGGCTTATCTCGGCGAGCACTGGTTCCACAATGAACACGACGGTGTTTGGCAAGTTCCTGGTTTTCAGATCGGGCTTCCCCGGTACCAGGTAACCGCCCTTCGCGAAGCACTGGGATTGCCTACATGCACGGCGTCGTGGGAGGACTGGCATTCTCGGCATTGTGGTGAGTTGGAGGCATTCCATTTAGACTCTTGGTTTCTCCAGAGCCGGCCTCGATGGTTCTTCTTACTGCAAAGTGGCTGTGGATATCAAAAGGAATCTCCCTTCGAGTCTAACCCCGGTCGCTTGGAGGATTCTGCAGTTCTTATGGATCGTCTTTACGGCACCAACATGGACGTATCGACCTTGCGGGCGTTGCGCGATTTCGTCATGAGGCATCACCCTCGTACGTTTCTCAACTTTCAAAGTTTTATTCGTAAGACGATCGAACGGCGACAGATCACGGAGCAGCAGCTATCCTCGGTCCGGCCATTTCTAAATTCACGCCCGCAACTTTTCGCCAACATCCATTGCAAAGTGCGTTTAACGCACCTCGAACTTCACGGGTCCGTTCCCACCGTAAAGGCGATGGAAATGCTGCGCGGGTTTGTTGATTCAACGGTGGCATCTGCCTTGGCAGGGATGGACAGCGGAGATTATCGAATTCGTGCAATGACCGAGTTTCTTACAATTCAGGATTTGTAATTGTGTAGGGGAATCGGTAACGCCTCACATGACTGAATCGAACACTAAATCCGTCGGCGGTCTGGAGTACTGCGCGTTCCGTCGTACGTGAGTAGAAGTCCGAGGCATCCAGGTGACCCCCTCTAACTCCCCCTTGGCAAGGGGGAGAATCCTGTTTTAAGTCGCTTCGTGGCGATTGCGCCGGTTCTGCGCCGCGTTGGAAGAGAAGATTTTCCCCGTAGTGGTTTACCGACCCCTCCCATTCGGAATGCGTCCTAAGCTTCAGCAAGGGCAGATTTGAATCGGGGTAGGCGGCGGCTCCGCAAGCATCAACGGGACGTTTGCGGAGGCATCGATCGAGCATTCGATGAGATGGAATCGTAGCTGTGACACAGGTGCAAGAACTGGCGGACGGGTTCATTCCGATTTCGGTCAACACGCTTCACCCCGACGCGCTGGTTGGCGTTACGTTGTATATTCCCGACTGCGAAGGAAAGATGCAACTGTATCGTGGCGCGCACATTGGTCTCACGCAGGCGGACCTGCAGCAATTGAGAGAGCGCGGGCTGTCGAGGCTATTTCTAAGATCGACCGAAAGCACGCGTTACCAGGAGTATCTGCGCGAAAACCTGGACACGCACATGGCGGACGAGTCGATGCCCGCCGAGCATCGGTTTTCGATCCTCAACGAGGTTGTGCGAGATGTCCTCGGGAGTTCGTTTCGCGGCGGCAAGACGGACGAAATTGTCACGCAATGCGACGAACTGGCGAAACACAGCGTGAACTTGATTTGCCGTCAAGATGTGATGGCCAGCAATCTGTTGTCGGTGATGTATCACGATTATCACACGTTCACGCACTCGGCCAACGTCAGCTATTACTGCGTCATGCTGGCAAAGGCACTGCAGTTGGGCGACGAATCCGACTACCATGAGATTGCCACGGGCGCGCTGCTTCACGACCTCGGCAAACTTGAGATTTCGGACAAGATTCTTTGTAAGCCTGGCCGCCTCACCGAACAAGAATTCGGCACCATCAAAGCGCATCCCAAAACAGGCTTTCAAAAACTGTGTCAGCGCGACGATCTGAGCTATGGCCAACTGATGATGGTGTATCAACATCACGAACGGCTGGATGGCAAGGGGTATCCGGTGGGGATCACGGAGGAGGAGATCCATCCATGGGCCCGTGTCTGCAGTATCGTGGATGTTTACGAGGCGCTGACGGCCAATCGTCCTTATCGCAACTCAATGCCCACGAGCGAAGCCTTGGCGATCCTCGATCGTGACAAGGGACTGGCTTTCGATGAAGAGATATTAAAATGCTGGAAGATGAATATCAACGAAAGCTGAACTTTCTGCTGTCGAAGCTCTCCTGCGAAGTGCAGCTCCCGGAAGCATGGGACGATTACTTTTCGCGGACGGGGATTTGCCTGCCCTCCTTCGAGGAACAGCGGCGCTATCAACGACGGCATTGCCGCCTGGAAGCGATTCTCGAAATGGACCAAACGCTGCCGTCCATCGAGCGTGAACATTCGCTGTTCGCGATCTATACCAGAGATGTTTCGTGTGGTTCCATTTCGTTCCTTCACACCGCCCAGCTCTATCCGTGTGAAGAGTGTCTGCTGTGGCTGCCCGCGCGAAAGCGTTCCATCACGGTGACTCAATGTACACGGTATAACGAAAAGTGTTACTGCATCGGAGCCGTGCTTGGCAGCCTGGAAGAATACGAGACACAATAGCCGCCGCGTCCGGAATCAGATCGGCGGTGATCGGGCGAAGCGCAGCTCTATTTCTTATCGCGATGGCCGTCCCAGATTATCGATCATGCCGTCCGTGAAGCCTTTAAGAAACTCTCTTAAAGCGGGCGAAACACTCTCTTTGTCGCGATCGATTGCCGCGCGGACCAGTGCCTTGGTCGCTTCGCGGCCAAACGTGGATAAAGCTCGATCCATCGCTTCCACTTGCCTATTTTGCAATTGCACGTCTTCAGGAGTCTTAAAGTTCCACAAGGGTTTGATGCTGTCCGCCAGTTCAGCCTTGGAAATTGGCTCGGACGCCTGAGTGGTTGCGGGAATGGAATAGCCTATCCCTTTCGAGTAGCCCGCGCCGAATCGCTTGCTCATGAATTGCAGCGTGGAGGAACCGTCGTAAGCCCCTGCCGAGTCTAGCCGGGCGACCAGGTACTTCATGGTCATTTTTCCTTCCTTGACCACGGCAGTGATTTGGTAAGAGAGGGTGGCCGTGCTGCCCTGCAATTCGATGGTGTTCTTGTTCACTCTTTTTCCGCTTACCTCGACGTAGCCGCTCCAGGTGCCATGCACCTTGCCTCCCGCTTCTTCGTTAAGAATGAGTGTGTCCGTGCCGGTCTGGCCCAGATTGTTTTTCCATGTTCCGGCCCAGCTTCCAGTGACCGGCATCGCGTCCTGAGCCGACACCTGGATCAAGGTGAAGAGCAAAATGGAAACGGCCGCGATGAATTGGTAGATTTTCATGAGTTATTCCGTTACGTGACGAGCAAGTCTTCTGGACAATCAATAATTGTCGCACAAAACCGTGGGAGTGGTCAATTAATTGCGCGCCGCGTGCGGATTTGCAGGTTGCCTCGCCGTGCGTTCTAATGGACCCTAATTGGATCATCCCTGTCTCCCCTTCTTCTCCCACCACAACGGAGTACGAACTGATGTCACGCGACCCCCATGCCTGCCCTGATTGTGATTCCAATGGAAGCCCCTTGAACCGGCGCGATTTCATTAAATCAACCGCCGTGGCCGGAAGCGTGGTGGCGACGGGACTTGCCGCCGGCCCGCTGTTAGCGAAAGACCAGGCGAAACCTGCCGAGACTTTGGTCACGCAGCTTTATGGAACTCTGACCGAGAAGCAGAAAAAGCAGTGCGCGTTCGCTTTTGATAATCCGCTACGAATGGAAGTCGACAACAATTGGTTTATTACCAAGACCCGGCTCAAAAAAGACTTCACGAAAGAGCAGCAGGATCTGGTCAAGCAGATCTTCATGGGTTTGCACAGCGATGAATACGCGCAAGCCGTTTTCGACCAGGTCGAACACGACAATAAGGGCGGCGGTGGATTCCCCAATTGTTCCATTGCTTTATTTGGCGAGCCGGGTAGCGGGAAATTTGAATTCGTCTTCACCGGCCGGCATGTCACGCGCCGCTGTGACGGCGACAGTGTCCAAGGCGCGGCTTTTGGCGGGCCGATCTTCTACGGACACGCGGCCAAGGGGTTCAATGAAGCGCCGGACCATCCAGGTAATGCCTACTGGTACCAAGCCAAGCGGGCCAACGAATTGTTCCAGGCGCTGGACGGCAAGCAGCGAAAGGCCGCGCTGTTGGGAGAGTCTCGCGGCGAACTCGGCACGGACACGGTCAAGCTGAGCGGTAAGGCGACCGACTTGGCGGGGCTTCCGGTCAGCGAATTTTCCGCCGATCAAAAGGAGCTGGCGGAAAAGGTGATTTCCGATGTACTAGCCCCATTCCGCCAAGCGGATCGTGACGAGTGCATGAAGTTGATTCGAAAGAATGACTTCGACAAGCTTCATTTTTCTTACTACAAGAAGGAAGACATCGGCAAGGACGGCGTATGGGATGTGTGGCAAATCGAAGGTCCGGCCATGGTCTGGTATTTCCGAGGCCAGCCCCATGTCCATACTTGGGTCCACATTCGCGAATCGGCCTAGTGCCGATTTCGTCGGCCTGAACATTCCCGTGAGAAGCCCGGCTTCGGCCAGGAGCCGGGCTTCCGAAATGCGGAAATTATTATCGAGGCATCCCCTAAAACCGTCAGTTTTGACGCGTTGCGTCCGGGTGGGAAGAAACTTCGCGCCGGTTGGTGCCGCCTGCCTTGCTCACCATGGAACGGCAACCTAATAAACGGTAGGGCCCTTTTTTCCCATTATTGATCCGGTTGCCAGAGCATGTCCTATCAAGCCGCCGACGCCGCGTTTTTCGAGACCGTACATTCGTTGATTGCCGAGCAAGACTTCGTGGAGCGAACTCGAGAGCGACGCGAAGGCGAACGACATACGTTTCCTTGCATCCAGTTCGTGGCGCCCTACGATGGAAACCGGCTGCCCGCGCAAGATGAATTCATGAAGGTCGCCTGCAAGGATCTTTCCAGCAACGGCTTTTCCTTTAAGAGCATGGCGCAGCCCGAGCATGATCAGGTTGTCATCGCGCTGGGAGCGGCTCCCTTCCTTTTCTATGTTGCCGAGATACGTTCCGCCACGCCGATGCACAATTCGGGATTGCTGGAATATTTGATCGGTTGCAAGATCGTCCACCAGCTCACTCGCGAAAACTGCAAGGACTGAGCCGCCGGCGCGTGGGGCGGAGGTGAGCGGGTTGATGCGTTGATCGCGACATGCGCAGCGACACCCATCAAATAATCTAGGCTCTGTCCCAAAACAGGTTGGGGTGGCTGGGGTCGACCAACGGGAGCCCCATTCGCACGAAGTTAAGCCAAATATCCACAGGTTCAAGAGTAAAGCGATGATTGCTAGCTTCAGAAACACCGAGCATTCTTACAGCAAGCAATCTCGTGCTGTCATCCTGA
>JAJDEH010000430.1 GCA_029259935.1 Planctomycetota bacterium | reverse complement strand
GGAAACGTTCGCATCGGCGCGATCGTCTGGCCCGCTATTGGCGGTGGACGAAGCGATCCGGCGGATGGAAATGGAATTGGGAATCAGGGTCGGCGGTCGATCAAAATCGTGGTCCTTCATGAAGGCTCGCTGGGGTTGTGTCGCGGCAGTACTCGTGTTCGTTGGGTTGTCCATCACCTTGGTCCTTCGCCCTAGGGAAACGAGTGAAGCGGCTGGAATTGAAGGTCACTTTCGGGCTGAACTAATCCAAAGGGGATTTGATCCAGAACAGGATTCCATTCACATTCCCAATCACATGGCCAGCCAATGGTACAACGAAGCGATTGGAGATTCGGTCAGTTTGGGGGGCATGAAACGCCACATGCAACAACTTGCCGGTACCGGCTCCCTCGAGCATTTGCAATCAAACTCGCCGCATCAACGTCGCCCCGGTGTCTTGTGGAAGAACGGGGCGAGCGATGTTGTTGATTACTCACTGGTTGAATGAACCGGCGGTTGTTGTCGCGGACATCGTCCACTATCTCTGTCAGTACGCGCCGCAAAATACTCAGTTCGGGGGGAGGCATCTTTTATCTGATTTTGGGCAAATTTTTCTTGAAACTTTGGCCGCCTTTGAATTAGAATCTCGCTTATCTGAGGCACCTTTCTGGAACTGAGAAGTCATTCGTTTCTTCATTTCTTTTCAAACGGAGATTTCTTAATGCGACGCTTGCCATTTCTCTTGCTTGCTCTTGCCGTGTCCTTGTTATGTTTGTCGATGATATCGATGCGGGCAGTCGCGCACGATGACGACGAAGATAGTCATCGAATTAAGATCTGCCATGTCGTGAGCAGTATCGAACGGCCGAACGGCGTCGTCTTCTATGTCGGTCGGGTGATCACCGTAAGCAGAAGAGCCTATCGACGGCATCGAGCTCACGGCGATGTGCGCGTAGGCCAAGCGGCCGTCGAAGGCCAGTGCTGCGCCTTTACCGTGCTGCCTGACGGAACGGTCTTGCCAGGTCGAGTTGACTAGCCACGCCTTGGGACGCCGTCAGTGTACGGCGTCTGTCAGCGAGCTGGCAAGTCTTGATCTTTTCAGCATTCCGGCTCGGGCTACATCCATGGCCCACGGAATGCTGTTTTTTTCTCTTCACGCACGGGTTTCGCAGGGTTGGCTGATGAAATCTCGCAAGCCTCTTGGCTTTACGCTCATCGAGTTCCTAGTGGTGATTGCCATCATTGCGATCTTGGTCTCGTTGTTGCTAGCCGCCGTCCAAAGGACTCGCGCCAGCGCGCGCGAACTCCAATGCCAGCACAATCTCCGCCAGATCGGCCTGGCGATGCATACGCATCACGAAAAGTTGGAAAAGTTCCCGCCGGGTTGGTATGGCACCAATAGTTGGGCTTGGGGCGCCGTTTTACTGCCTTACATGGATAACGCCGGCTTGGCCCGGGGACTTGATGTTAGTAACGACCCGGAATGGTTTTTTGACCATCCGCCCCCGAACGCGGGCGAGCGTGGCGACACGTCGTTGGCGTTCTACCTATGTCCGGACGACGGTATTGCGCGGCGCAATCCGAACTACACTTCGGACGGCAGCGTTGGGTACTACAAGTCGAACTACGTGGCCGTTAACGGTGACAGCGTTCACATCCAGCAAGCTTATTATACGCAAAGCGGTGTGTTCGGCATTGCCAGCGAGATCTCCATGGCCGAAATTCCCGACGGGCTCAGCTATACCTTCTTGGTAGGCGAACGGGCAACCTACCGTGATGGAATGAAAGGCGCGATATGGATGCGGGCCACGAATCGCGTCGGCAACTATTTTCAAGGGTCCGCCGTGGCGGGCACTTGTGGCGGAAAGTCGACGCTCAACGCCCAGCGTTCGGACATCATCGGTTTTAGCAGCCCACACCTGGGTCACGGAGCGAACTTCGTCTTCGGTGATACCACCGTTCGTTTCATCAACGAGGATATTGACCCCGAAATCTACAGGAACCTGGCCAACCGTAAAGACGGCCAGCAGTTACGGCCTGGAGATTTTTGACCACACTGGAAATTGAACTCAAACGCACCTAGGAAATGACACCATGAAGGGATGGGCGGCTGCGATCATTATCGTAATCAGTGCTGGACTGATTAGTTACTATCTGACTCGTCCCGCCGCCGAAGAGCCCATTGAGCCCGAAATTCCCAAGCAAGTGTCCGAGGAAGTATCCGCGCCACACATTGGTGTCATGCTGCACCAGCAAGAATTTACCGTCGATGGGCAGACGAGCAAGATCTGGACCGTGAAGGCGGAGCAAGTGCGGAATGTCGAGATCCACGACAGTACCAAGAACGAGGACGACACCTATACGGTGTCGCTGTCCTTCGAGGCCGTGGATGACGATTCCGGCGCGGGCATTGCCGCTGAAGTTAAGATGAAGTATGAAACCAAGAAGGTTGACCTACCGGATTTCAATTCCGAGGTGCTCACCTACCCTGTCTTGGACGTGGAACCCATCTCGGTAAAACAGGTTGGCGAGTGGGAAACAAAGGAGGAGTTGCCGGAATCTTAATTGCCGACGGCGTTTCTCAAGCTAGCTGCCACGGGTCCGATCCGTTTCCTTCTTTGATCGCACGCACCAACGAGCGGAAGAATTGATGTCACTCTTTAAATATCTGTTTGCGTTATTAGCGGTGCTGCCCGTGTTTGGTTGCGATGGAGGCGGGGACGCCGGGACATCGGGGTCTGGCACTGGTTCATCCGCGCCGGTGAAAGCGGGCATGAAGCTAACCAGTTCGGCGTTTGAGGATCAGCAGACGATCCCCGCCAAATTTTCAGGCAAGGGCGACGATGTTTCTCCGCCTCTGGCCTGGTCGGGGGCCCCCGACAACGTGAAGTCCTTCGCGATTATCGTAGATGACCCCGATGCGCCGTTGCCCGAGGCACCTCGCGAAGAAGGGCCCTGGGTGCATTGGGTGCTGTACAACTTGCCACCCCAGACCGCTTCGTTGCCGGAAGGCGTGCCGCGAGTCGGTAAGATTGCGGAACCCATTGCCGCCTTGCAAGGAATGAACGACTTTTTTGACGACAACGTGGGCTATCGCGGCCCCATGCCGCCTCCAGGAAGCCCGCCCCATCGCTACATTTTCCGAATCTATGCGCTGGACCAAATGCTCGACCTCGATCACGCGGGGACCACCAAGGCCGATCTGATCGAAGCCATGCAGGGTCACATTCTTGATCAAGGCGAATTGGTGGGAAATTTCGCTATCGACAGCTAGCGATTGGGCCGTGCCCCGCGACGCTTGCGGTTCGTCTTCCGCCCGTTTGCACGGCTGGGCAAGCAGGCACCGATCAAAATCACGAAAGCGACCGCCCTCCGCCAGCCTTTCGTAACTACTTGCCCAAAATTCTTAGGCCGCGCGCCAGCTGCCAGTCTGCCAGCAAATCGAGCGCGGGTCGGCGTTCTGACGTGCCCCAGCCTACCTAGGCTGCTTGCTCGGCTGGCTTTCGCCTCTAAGGACGCGCCATGGCTGCATGCATCAACGTCCGCTGTCAGCTAGCCCGAATGTTAAACTTTAACAATCGGATAAATCATACCGATTTTTCTCATGAGGTTATTTGCGCCGTGACGATTGTTTGTATCACCTGTACTAGTTTTGCGGGTTATTCGTGCCGTGGAATTTAGCGAACGGCTAATGAGAGAGCGAACATGAAATCGATCTGCCAGCGAACCATGCAAAAGAAGCATCATCCAGCGTCATACGACGGCGCGATTGAACAATCCAGAGCCCGCTTGGCGGACAGTTATTCTCGCGGAGACCATTTAATGAAAACTCTTTCGCGTTTGTTATTTGTGGGTCTTGTCCTCGCGAGTGCCTCTTTCGCACGGGCTCAGGAAGTCCTGCCGGCGGGGATCGTGGACGCGGACAGTGTTGGGTCTGCTCCCTTCCTGACGCAAATCAATACCGCCTTTCCCGGCCACGTGTGGGGCGGATTCACCACGGCCGACAATTTGTTGGGCCGCGGCACGGGTGGCTACTTCACGTTGGGCGGCAAGATGCGGATCGGCGAAGACATCTTCGGTGCTCGCTATCTGGTCGAGTCCCAGGGCCACTTGGGCTATGAAGACGGCAACATCTTCTTCAATGTGGGACTGGAACGAGTCTATACGATCAAATCGGCCAACAGCGACATCTCGCTAGGTATCTGGTACGACGGCGACAAGGCACCCGAGCAGAATTTCGGACACACCTTCAAGCAGATCGGTGTCAGCGGCGGGATTCGCAACAACAATTTCGCGATCAATGCCAACGGTTACTTCCCGGTGGAAGATACCGGTTTCGTGCTGGGAAACCCGTTGGCCCACAACTGCTTCTACAACAACTTCATTCTGTCCCAACCGGGTATAGATACGGCGTTGACCGGCTTCGACGTGGAACTGCGACTGCGGCCCGTTACCTGGGCCATGTTCCAAGGCACCGTGGATCTCGGTGGTTACTATTACACCGACCGCGACGAACAGATCACGGGTATGGAGTCCTTTGGCGGTGCTCGCGTGCGGGTCGGCGTTGAAACGCTGGGCGGCGTCAGGATGGAAGGCGAACTCAACCAAGATGAGCGATTCAACACAACGGCCTTCTTCCGCATGGTGATCGACTCCGTCTCGTTGGGCCAGTACGACCCACGGGGAACGGATCTCAATCGAACCAGCCGCCGCGACAACGTCGTTGTCTATCATCAAGATCCACAATTCGTCATCAATCCGCTGACCGGCGCGCCGTACCGAGTCGTACACGTCGACAGCGCGAACACCAGCGCCAGCGGCGGCAGTGGTACGGCGGAAGATCCTTACACGCAGCTTTCACTCGCCGACGGCACGGTCAACCCCGGCAATTCGCTCATCAACGACTTGATCTTCGTGCAAGAAGGAGTCGGGCCGTATGCTGAATCCATCCGATTGCTCAACGGCCAGCAGTTGTTGGGTGACGGCATCGCTCACAATCTACAGACCCCGACAGGCACCTTCTTGTTGTGCAACCAGATCGACGGGCAGATTCCCACGATTCAGGGGATCACCTTGGCGAACAACAACCTCATCCGTGGTTTTAACATCATTCCCACGACCGGCACTGCAATCGCCGGCACGGGTCTGGGGGGCAATATCCTGACCACCATCGATCAGGTTCAAATCATGGGCGGCATCGACGGTATCAACTTGACGAACGTCTCGGGTACTTACAACTTCCTGGATTCCGATCTTAGCAATGCCATCGGCATGTCGATCAACAACGTGGCGGGCACGTCGTTCCAAGTCAACGGCGACGGTGGCGGAGCGGCTCTGGTCGTCAATTACGCGGGTGACATTATCAGCACCGTGGCCAGCGGACAGGCCATCGTCGTCGACAATACGATCGCCGGCAGTATGGTCAACTTCGCGGGCGGCAATCAGATCAACGACATGTTGGGTGCCGGCATCTTCCTGAACGATGTCAACGGCAGCGTCATGATCACCACGCCACAGACTTTGGCCAGCAGTACGGGACCAGGCATCACGATTCAGAACGCTGGTTTCTCCAACGGTGTTCCCGGTGCTCCCAGCACGGGGCTGATTACCATCGCCAACACCAACATCACCGATTCGACGCTGGCCGGCGTGTTCCTCAACAACAACAACTTTGCCGTGCCCACGGCGGCGGCACCGACGGGCATCGTGTTTAACGGCCTGGTGATCAACGAAACGGACACCGTCAACGCCCAAGCGGCAATCGGCTTCCAAGCAATCGACACCAACTTCCTGACGATCACGGGCAACAGCTCGATCAGTTCAATAGGAACTGGCCAAAACACCGGCAACGCGGCCTTGGTCTTGAACGGCACCAATCGGGCCATCAACCTGAACGCCACGCTGCAGTCGATCGCCAGCACCTTCAGTGCCTCGCAGGGCATCAACCTGACGGGCGTCGGCGGCCTCGCGAACGCGGCCACGGGCTTCGGACAACTGAATGTCGGCACCGTCACCATCGACGACAGCAATCTGGACAGTATTCTCATCCAGAACGACGCGGCGGGCGGATTGGTGTCCAACTGGAACTTGGTTAACATCACCGACGCGGGCATCGCCGGAACATCCTTCGGCAGCGGCGTTCGCATCAACACGACCGCGCTTTCCACTTACAACTTCAACACGCTCAACATCGAAACCGACAACGGCCACGGCCTGTTCGCCACCGACGCCGGTGTGTTGAACGTGCTGGGCGGCACCATCGATGCCAACGGCGGTGCGGCGATCATCATCAATCCCACGGAAGTCCACGCGACCTTCAACAGTGTCATGTCGACCAACAGTGTTTCGGATGGTATCAACATCGGCGGCATCGCCAGCATTACCGGTGCCGCGAGTACACTGTCGATCCTGAACACCACCGTAACGGGAGCGGCTGGAACGGGCATCATCGTCTCGGATATTCGCGAACTGGGTCTAGCTACCGAGTTCACGGCCGACTTTGGCACCACGACGATCAATGCCGCCAACGGCATCAGCGCGGACGACACGGTGGGTGGCGGCGTGGCTGGCCAGTACGAGTTGCGATTCGCCAACCTGAATGCCACGGCCACCAACGGCGACGGACTTACCGTCAACGATGTCGGCTCGGATAACGTCACCCTGGACTTCAACAGCAACGCCGCCACGGTTGCGGCGACCAACGGTCGAGTGTTGAATATCACTGGCGGTATCGGCCAGAACAACAACATCAATGGCTGGGTGTTCAACGCCCTGACGTCGACGAACAGTACGTCGGAAGGTATGCGGCTGAGCAATATCGGCCAATCGATGACCTTCAACGGCCTGATCGACATCAACAACTCGACGGGTGACGGCATCGTGTTGCAGAACACCGCCATGCAGACCATCGACATGGGTAACATCGACATCGACGGAACGGGTGGCGACGGTGTCCAAGTCAGCGGATTCACCGGCACCTTTAACCTGACCGGCGGTGGGATCGACGCGGCGGGTGCCAACAGTGTCAACATCGCCAACGGAGCGACCGGAGCGGCCGGCAACTTGGCCAACTTCAACGTCAGCAACTTGGTGATTCAGTTTGCTCCCGCTGTCAACGGCCTGACCGGCATCAACGTCAGCAGTGGCGACGGCACGGTTACCATCGCCAACAACGGCGTGAACATGAGCAACACGACCGGTGCCACGGGCATCTTTGTCCAAGGCAACAACACGGCCAACGGGCTCAATTTGGGTGCCACGACTTCGGTCAGCAACACGACCAGCAACTTGGGTGCCGGCAGTGTTAACTTCAACTTCAACAATGGTGGCAACATCAGCGGAGATATCGAAGTCGACAACGTGACGTTCAATCCTTAACGGATCGACGATCTCCAAACGGTCTTCATGGGCCCGTTTGCCGCAACCTTGGCAAACGGGCCCTTTTTGTATGGTGGTTAACGGAAGTTTCCACCACTTTCCGCCAAAGTTGGGATTCAGCGTGGCTCGGCTGGGTGTGCCATGGGTTTGTTACGGGAATCCCGCATTGGGAGCGTTGCCTTTCTCGAAGGCGTTCCTACGTGATGTTAGCCGCGGGGCTTCTAAACGCCGCTCCAACGGCGCGAACCGCATTTTCTCGTTGTTTGACACCCTGTTTTCGCACTATTACTATGTACTTTATCCTGCGCCGGGGTTACGTCCTGTTTGCGCGGGCGCACACTATTCTGCCCGATTAATTCACGCGGATCACCGTTTTCCGAGGCATATGGATGGGAATCCACTTCCACGATTGGCGTCGCTATCTGAGTAGCCAACCCCCTAAGCAGCAGCGACTAAATCGAAAGTTCCAGGTTGAACCTCTGGAGAATCGACTGCTGTTGGACGCGTCCTCTGATGGTTTCTGGGAGACGTTGGACAACCTGCCGACCCACAATGGGAATTTCCAGAACATTATCAAGCCCGATGCTTTCGAGGCTTATACCCTGGACACCAATGCGATCAAGACCGCCCTCGCGGACGCGCCGCTGGAATTTACCGGCGGCTCGACGATCATCACGCTGCCCACGCCCGACGAAGGTTTCGCCCGATTCGCGGTCGTCGACTCTCCCATCATGGCTCCCGAGTTGGCCGCCCAGTTCCCCGAGATTCGGACGTTTGCCGGCCAAGGCATCGACGACCCGTCCGCCTCGGTGCGGTTTGATCTGACGCCCCAGGGTTTCCACGCCCAGGTCGTGTCACCCGATGGCAGTTACTATGTGGATCCGTATTGGCATTTGGATGATAGCGCGTATATCAGCTACTATCGCGAGGACTACACCAATCGCCCCGATGTCGACTTGTCGGACGATATTCATGAAGAGATCAATGAACAAGACGACAACGTGCTGGGTGATCTGCTGATTAGCGGACGTGGGTCCGAGTCGGCCGAGCGGACAGGTACCCAAATTAGAACCTATCGACTTGCCGTGGCCGCCACGGGCGAGTACACCAGATTCCACAGTGCCAATGCGAATGCCCCCACGGTGGCCGAGGGGCAAGCCGCCATTGTGACCGCCATCAATCGTGTCACGGGCATCTATGAATCGGAGTTGACGATCCGTCTGCAATTGGTCGGTAACAACAGCCAGTTGGTGTACACCGACCCAGCAACCGATCCCTACACCAACAATAATGGGTTCGCCTTGCTGTTCGAGAACCAAGCGAACGTGGACACCGTCATCGGCAACGGAAATTATGATGTGGGACACGTCTTCACCACGGGTGGCGGCGGTTTGGCTGGCCTGGGTGTCGTCGGCATTAACAGCCGCAAGGCTCAGGGCGAGACCGGCCTGACACGGCCCATTGGCGACCAATTCTATGTCGACTTCGTATCCCACGAACTGGGACATCAGTTCGGCGCGAATCACACCTGGAACGGCGATACGGGAAGCTGTAGCCCCGGCAACAACAATCCGCCCACGTCCATGGAACCGGGCAGCGGCACGACCATCATGGGTTACGCGGGAATCTGTGGAAACGACAATGTCGCACAGTTTAGCGATCCTAACTTCCACTCCGTCAGTCTCGAAGAAATATTGGCACATGTGGATGGCACCATACCGGGCGTTGGCATCCGCACGAATTCCCAAAATTCAATCCCCAACGTGAATGCGGGCATGGACTACATCATTCCCGCCCGCACGCCGTTTGTCTTGACGGCGACCGGCAGCGACCAGAACGGCGATCCTCTGACTTACGACTGGGAAGAACGGGATCTCGGCCCTCAGCGCGATCTTGCCGCTCCTGACAACGGCCTCAGCCCTCTGTTCCGCTTCTTCCCGCCGACCGCCGATCCGTCCCGAATCTTCCCTCAAATAAGCGACATCTTGACGAACTCCACGACGCTCGGCGAGCAGTTGCCGACGACGAATCGCGATTTGAATTTTCGCGCGGTGGTTCGCGACGGTCGCGGCGGAGTCAACTCCGACGACGCGTTGCTCACGGTGATCGATACCGGCGCGCCTTTCCGAGTGACTTCACCGCAAGTGGGCGACGTTTGGCTCAGCCAGTCGCAACAGGTCATCACTTGGGACGTCGCCGGCACCGATGCCAATGGCATCGACGAAGCGAACGTCATGATTTCGTTGTCATTGGATGGTGGCCTGACATTCCCGCAGGTCATCACCGCCAGCACTCCCAACGACGGCACCCACACCATCACGGTTCCCGACGTCAGCACCGCGAACGCCCGCATCATGATATCCGCGGTCAACAGCATCTTTTTTGATATTTCCGATGGAGACTACATTATCTCCCAAAATGAGGACTGGGGTGACGCACCGAACAGTTACCGAACCTTGATCATCGATGACGGCCCCCGGCATCGAGTCGATGCCACGGGGCCCGTCTTGGGAGGCTCGGTCGACATTGAATTCGACGGACTGCCGTCTCCATTGGCCGACGGGGACGACGCGACTGGCATTGACGACGAAAACGGCGTCGTATTCACGCCGATGGGAATTGCCCAAAACAGCTCGGTGAACGTCACGGTCACTCAAGCCAACGGCCGAGTGGATGGCTGGATCGACTTTAACCAAGACGGCTTCTTCGGTGCCAACGAAAAGATCGCCAACAGTGTGCTCGTGACGGCGGGCACCACCCAAGCGATCAACTTTATTGTTCCCGGCACGGCGATCGGCGGAAACACCTACGCTCGATTCCGTGTTTCGACAGCCGGCGGTTTAGATTCCACTGGCCGAGGGTTGGACGGGGAAGTCGAAGACTACCTCGTCACCGTTGGTTCCGCGGTCGACTACGGCGACGCGCCCGACACGGGTCCCGGTACGGGACCGGGCAACTATCAAACACTGGTCAACAATCTCCAGCCGGGTGCCCAGGGGCCTTCCCACACCATCGCCGGCCCCCGTTTGGGAATTCGCGTGGACGGTGAAAACGACGGGCAACCGACTCTGCTGGCTAACGGCGACGACGCGGCCGGCTTCGACGACGACGACGGTGTTTTCTTTACCGCTCTGCAAGCCAACTCAAGCGCGTCGGTCTCCTTCAAAGTAACCGGCATGCCGCTGCCGGTGGATCCGAATCTGCCCGTTCCCGCTCCGGCATTCGTGTCGGGATGGCTCGACTTCAATCAAGACGGCGTCTTCGCGCTTAGCGAACGGATCGTCAATCGGCAGGTAACCGCCGCGCAGAACAACGCGCAGATTCAGGTCGCGTTCAATGTTCCCGCTACCGCGCAAGGGGGCATTACCTATGCACGATTCCGAGTGAGTACCAGCGCGGGCTTGTCCCCGCTAGGCGCGGCCCCTGATGGCGAAGTCGAGGATTACCAAGTTGTCATCCAATCCTTGGATTTTGGAGACGCTCCCGACGGCACGTCGGGAAATGGCACCAACGACTATTCGACAAGATTGGCCAGCAATGGCCCCCGGCACGTGATTGGCGGCCCGCGACTGGGCTCGTTGGTCGATCGTGAGGCGGACGCGCTGATCAATGGCCTAACCGACGATGTCAACGGCGTCGACGACGAAGACGGCGTGGTGTTTGGTGCCCAAGTTGTATCCCAGGTTGCCACGACGACGGTGTCGGTAAGCAATTCGTCGGGCCAAGTCGACGCTTGGATTGACTTCAATCGGGATGGCATTTTTTCAGGTGCCGAGCAGATTGTTACCAGCGGTTTTATTCCTGCCGGCGGCTCCCGCACGTTCAGCTATTTCGTGCCCGCGTTTACGGTTGCCGGGACGACCTTTGCCCGCTTCCGCGTTAGTTCCAGGGGCGGCCTCGGGCCAAACGGCGAAGCCGCCGATGGTGAAGTCGAGGATCATGTTGTCGTCATCGCGGCCGGAGCCCAATTTGACTACGGTGACGCTCCCGATGGTCCCTATCCCACGCTGGCGGCCAACGACGGTGCCCGACACGCGATTTCGTCGTCGGGACCGATTCTGGGAACCAAGATCGATGGCGAAAAGAACGGCCAGCCAAATGCGACGGCGACCGGCGACGATGTAGACGGCAACAACGACGATGACGGCATTGTGTTCGTAAACTCGCTGATTCCAGGCCAGCAAGGAATTGTCCAAGTTACGATTTCGCAGGCAGACGGGCTGCTGAACGGCTGGATCGATTTCGACGGCGACGGCATGTTTGAATCGAACGAGCAACTGTTTACCGATCGCGCGGTGGCGTCCAGCACGCCGGTCTTAATTGCCGCCAACCGCGATGGGCAGCAGAACGAGCTTGTCGCCATCAACTCGGTAACCGGTGCCGTGGTCCAAACCTTGACCGCGCCGCAGACGGTCAGCGTCCTCAATGGACTGGCCTTCGATGGAGATCACATTTGGTACATCGAAGGACTGGGCGGCGCGGGCACCGAGGATATCCTCTACAAGATGGATGCCAGCGGTGCCGTGGTTGCCAGCTTTGACTTGGACGTTTTGCTGCCAGGCACCAACAACGCACGGCTCTACGATGGGCTGGCGGCGCTGAACAATCGTATCTACGTTCAAGATTCGAAGTTTAATCAGATACACGTTTTTGATGTATCGTCGGAACGCATTACCGCCACGCTGAGTCCTGGCGCGCCGTTGTCGGGCGGTCTGGCCGCGATCTCTGGTCCCGACCGGTTGCTTGCCGCCGATCAGAACACCAACCAACTTTTCGAGATCGACCCGCGCAACGGACGCATCACGGCCACGATCAGCCACAATGTCACGAATATTTCTGGTTTGGGAGTCGTCGACGGTTTGATCTTCATCTCGTCGCTCGGCGACAACACCGTCACGGTGATTAACCGCGCGGGAGTCGTTCAAAGAACGATGACCGTGACGCCGGGCGCGGACTCGAGATCGGTCAGCATTCGATCCTTGGCGGGTGGCGTCAACGCCGCGGGCCCCAACACACAACTGCTCTCCTTCCAGGTTCCCGCCGGAGCGGCCACCGGTGCCACGATGGCCCGTTTCCGCGTGGACACGGGCGGCGGCTTGGACCCGACGGGCTTGGCTTCCAATGGTGAAGTCGAAGATTACCGCGTGACCATTGGCGAGTTCGACGCCATCGGCATCAACCGCAGCAACCAGTTCTTCCTGGATGTGAACGACGACGGAGCCTGGAATGGTACGTCCGGCGGAGATGGGTTTACGATCTTTGGCAATCCCACGGGCGATACGCCCATCGTCGGCGACTGGGATGGCGACGGGGATGACAACATCGGCATTCACCGCGGCAACCAGTTTTTCCTCGACGCGACGGGCGATGGAAAATTCAATTCGGGAGACGTAACGCGCACGTTTGGCAACGTCGGCGACACCCCGATCGCGGGCGACTGGAATGGCGACGGCAAGGATGAAATCGGCGTCCATCGCGCCAACATGTTTTTCCTCGATACCAACGCCAACGGCAGCTTCGACGCCGGCGACTCCGCGTTCAGGTTTGGCATCAACGGCGATATACCAATCATTGGCGACTGGAACGGTGACGGTACGGACGATATTGGCATTCACCGAGGCAACTTGTTCTACCTCGATTTCACCGGCAACGGCACGTTTAACGCGGGCGATAAGACGTTCCGCTTTGGCATCCTGGGCGATACGCCGATTACTGGCGATTGGAACGGGGACGGCAAGGACGATATCGGCGTGCATCGGGGCAACTTGTTCTACACCGACGACAGCGGCGACGGTGCCTTTGGTGCCGGCGACAAGACGTTTCGTTTCGGAAATGCCACCGACACCCCGCTCATTGGCAACTGGCCCGCCACGACACCACTTCAGGCTGCCGCTGGTCCCGCCGTCAACACGAGTACTCAACGCCTGACCGAAAGCCAGCTCGCGCCGATCGTAACCGCCGCCATCGACCTGCTGGGCAATAGCGGCTTGACTGCCTCGCAGCGTGATTTGCTGTCCGGCGTTCGTATCGGAATCAACGATCTGCAAGGATCCACTTTAGGGCTAACATCAGGTTCCTTCGTCCATCTGGACGCGGACGCCGCCGGATATGGATGGTTCGTGGATGAAACGCCGCTGGACAATAACGAGTTCAGCATCGATTCGGCCCACGGGCTAATAGCGGCCGGTGACAGCGCGGCGACCGGTCAAATGGACTTGCTGACCGTGGTCCTGCACGAACTGAGCCACGTTTTGGGACTTGAAGACGACAATTCCGATCCGCTGTCCGACGATCTCCTCAACGGCTTGCTGCAAGTCGGCACGCGGCGGTTGCCAAGCTGATCGAGACGGGACATTCGCCGCAAGAGTCGCCTTATCGGCCACGCCCAGCCTCCCGCCATTTTAGCCAGGAATAAATGCTGGCTCCGATTTGCTGGTAGCCTTTCGCGTTGGGATGCACACCGTTATTCGCTGGATACCCTTCAACCGGATCGAGATTTAGCTGTGTCGGCACGATAAACATGCGGTCTTTTGGGCCAGCCGCGAACTTTTCAAGCTGCCGCTGCACCAGCCGATGTTGAATTCGCTTCCAGCCCCATCGCGTAAATCGGTCTTGATAGTTCGCCTCAAACGCCGCTTGTCGCGAGTTGGGGGGAGTGGTTAAACAAATGCCCAGTTCGGCGGTGGGCGCGGCTTGGCGGAAGGCGGCCAGCAGTACGTCGGCTTGCTTGAACATCGCATCGATGCGGGCGTCGATGGCCGCGGGATCGTTGGGCGGCGCGCCGAAACAATCGTTGATGCCAAGCAGAAAGACGACGAAGTCGGGGCGCTGACCGCCACACTCCTTGTCGAAGTAGTGAGGCAAATCAAGTTGTGGTTGGCCTTCGCCCTTCAAATAGACAAACGGGCTGCTACGTTTGCGATACGTACCATCGGGCTCCGGTTCGTACTGCGAAACGAATCGATGCCATGTCCATCCACCGTAGCCTTCGTGCGCGACCCCCTTGGCGGCCTGCTTGGGCCTGTGCGTACCCAACATGGTCAGGGTTGGATTTTCCGGTTGGGAAAACAGTCGAGCAATCTCGTTCGGAAAAGCGGTCGCGTGCGTCAGACTATCGCCGACGATCAACAACCGCATTTCGGCACCCACGCCGGCATTTGAGGGAACCACTTGCAAGACCGTTCGGGCCTCGGCCAGCGTCTTCCCGTCGGGATCGCTAACCGTGACGGACCAGGCATGCCGGCCGACATCCTTGGCCATCGGCGTCACGACCCACCGCCCTGCTTCCGAATTTCCGATATCGCACTTCACCTTGAAACGGTATTTTAAGGGCGTTTGTGTTAGCACGATGTTATCGAAGTAGATCCCCATTTCGACGGCGGGCGTGGCGTAGAACTCTGGCGGCAACGTCAGCCGCAGCGCGTCGTCCTTGAGTCTTTCCGCTGAACCTATTGTTGGAACAAGCAGCGTGAGCCACACCAGCGATACCAAAACTCGTTTCATCTTGCGCCTCGGTTTAGTTAGCAGTAAGTTAGATCCCACTTCAGACAGATTGATTTCCTCGGCGGAATCCTTGAATTGTAACGGATAGCCCTCTTGGAGTTGCATGTGAAGATTCATTTTTTGGGCGCGACGCGCCAAGTCACCGGGTCGAGGTATTGTCTCGAGTCCGAAAAAACCGCCGTGATGATCGACTGTGGAATGTTCCAGGAAAGAAAGTTCCTTTCGCGGAATTGGGAACCCTGCCCGATCCCGGCAAATCAGATAAAAGCTCTGTTGCTGTCGCACATTCACATCGACCATTGCGGGCTGATCCCACGATTCGTCCGGGAAGGTTTTCGAGGACCGATTTACGCCACGCACCCTTCGGTTGACCTAGCCGAGGTCATGCTGCGCGACGCCGCCGAGATTCAAGAAGAAGACGCCCGCTATAAAAAACGCCGCCATCGCAAGGAAGGCCGCAAGGTCGATCATCCGGTCGAACCGCTGTTTACCGAGGCGGACGTCGACAAAGCCTTGCCGTTGTTTGAGGGCGTCGGGTATGACGAGACGATCGAGTTGAACGACGCTCTGCGAATTCGTTTTCAAGAAGCGGGGCACATCCTCGGCTCGGCAATGCTCGACATTGAAGCCACCGAGAACGGGACGACGCGAAGAATAATCTTCTCCGGCGACATAGGACAATGGGATAAGCCAATGTTGCACGATCCAACGCTCTTTGCCTCGGCCGATTATGTCGTCATGGAATCGACCTATGGCGACCGCAGCCACCAAGAGGCGGGCAGTATCGGCGATCAACTCGAGCAGGCGATTCGCGATACGCTGGCGGACGGCGGCAACGTGGTGATCCCGACATTCGCCGTGGAACGGGCTCAGGAATTGATGTACTTCATCAGCCAGCTTGTCCACGACGACAGGGTTCCCGACGTCCCGGTCTTTTTGGACAGTCCGATGGCGGTCGACGTGACGGAGATCTTTCGAAAGAACAATTCCTATTACGATTCCCAGGCTTGGCAACGCGTCCAGGATGGCCAACCGCCGCTACATTTCCCCGGCCTGAAGCTTTGCCGCAGCGTGCAACAATCCCGCGACATCAACAAAGTGAAAACTCCCTGCATCATCATGTCGACCTCCGGCATGTGCACGGCGGGGCGAATCAAACATCACCTGCGTCACAATTTGGGCCGGCCGGAATGCTGCATACTGTTCGTCGGATTTCAAGGCAAAGGCACGCTGGGCCGACAGATATTGGACGGCAACGACGAAGTTCGCATCCACGGCCGAGAGTGGAAGGTGCGGGCGCGCGTCGCGCAAATCTGCGGTTTTTCCGGCCACGCGGATCGCGAGGATCTGCTGCGCTGGATCGGTAATATGGAAAAACCGCGCCAAGTTTTCCTCACGCACGGCGAGGAAGACACGATCAAGACGTTCGCCAGCCAGCTATCGGAAGATCTGAACCTTTCTGTGTCCACGCCATCTTTCCAACAGACGGTCGAACTACCTTAACGCCCAGACACGACCAGCCCAAGCATCAAGTCCTGAAAGAGGCACCGGCGTTACCCGCGACCGCCACGCAAAGTTTCAAACTTCTTCCTAACCGGCACGGCCGTCATCAACTGGCAACGCGAGACACATTCTTTTCCGCCGTTGAAATCGCAAGCATGTCCAGCAAGCGGCAGTTGGCCATGCGAACGCGAAGACGTATTCACGTCAACAAGTTAGGCACCCGTGCCGCATGAATTCACTTGATCCTTGAATAGCCAGTAAGAGCGAACGCGCGTAGTATTACTCGCCTTTGTGATTTTTCATTAACGTATGCGTTCATAGCTTGAAGGAGTTCTCTCATGTTCAGCCGCCGTGAAATTCTTGCGTCCGCCCTAGGTGCGGGAGTTGCCGTCGCCTCAACCGGGACCGCTTTGGCGAACCAGCACCGCAAGACCGGACACGTCGTACTCATCGGCGACTCGATCTTTGATAACGGGCGCTATGTGGGAAAGAACCCGGCGGTCATCGACCAGCTCAAAACAGGAATGCCCGACGGCTGGCAGGCCACGTTACTGGCGATTGACGGCAGTGTCACGCGAGACGTTTCCCGGCAACTCGAGCGTCTGCCGGCCGATGCAACCCATCTCGTCGTCAGTGTTGGCGGTAACGATGCGTTGGCTCACAGTGGAATTCTGATGAAGCCCGCCAAGTCGGCTGCCGAAGTTTTTCTGCAATTGGCCGCCATTCGTGAGGGCTTTAAACTGAGTTATGAAAAGATGGCCGCCGCGGTCATCAAGCAGGGCAAACCGACGGTCTTTTGCACGGTCTATGACCCCAACTTCGACGAGCTGTTGCAACAGCGAATGGCGACGACCGCGCTGAGCATCTTCAACGACAGCATCTTCCGTTGCGCCGGTTCGCACGGCATGCCGGTACTCGATCTCCGCTTGCTGTTCGATAATCGCGCGGACTACGCGAATCCCATCGAACCCTCGAGCATTGGCGGCGAGAAGATCGTCAAAACGATTCGCCACATCATTGGCCATCACGACTTTGGTGCCAAACAGACGGTTTTGTATAGTTAACGGTTCTCCGCGGGAGTGACCGGATTGAATCGGCCTGGGAAATGAATGGCCCCCGCTACGTTCGCGCCTTCTCGGTTGTTAATTCGGAGGAATTCTCGCCACGCACATTGAAGGAGGGCTACTCTATGCCGGCTGGCTGGGCGTCTATAATAGGACGTTGACTTCCACCGGACCGCACCACAGGCTCCATTCGATGAAACCTACGTCCCAACCACCAGAATGGCGGATGACCGGTCGCATTGGAGTGCTGACCACTTGTGGGATCGCGATCTTGCTGGTGCTGCTTGGCGATATATATTCCCCGTATGGAATGGGGGGCGTCTACGTGGCGGTGGTGTTGGTGGCACTTTGGTCGCCCCGCCGGTGGGACGTGATCCTCATCGCTGGTATTTGTGTGACGCTAGTGGGCATCGGTGCTTATTTTGGAAAGACCGACGCGGGCAGTTGGCAAGTGATCTTCAGCCGAATTGTTGCCGGCTTTGTCATTGGTGCCACGACACTGATCGGACTGCGGCGCAGGGAGGTGGAAGAAGAACTGGAAGCCGTCAATCACAAGCTCGAGCAATTGATCGAGGATCGGACCGCCGAACGCGACTTGGCGGAAGGGGCGCTGCGCGAGCAGGAGATTTTTTCGCAGTCGCTGGTCGACAGCCTGCCTTTGAAACTGTTCCGCAAGGATCGCGAAGGACGGATCGTCTTTGTCAATCAGCGTTTCTGCGATGACCTTGGATTGCCGTTTGACGAAATCATCGGCAAGACGGACCTTGATTTCTTCGAGGAACCGTTAGCCAACAAATACCGCGCCGACGATCAAAGGGTCGCCGAAACCGGCCGGCCCCTGGAACAGATCGAAGAGCATCTGACGGCGGAGGGTGAAAAGCAATATGTGCAGGTGATGAAGGCGCCCGTGCACAACTCGCGAGGAGAAGTCGTTGGTACTCAAGGAATGTTCTGGGACGCCTCGGATCGCGTTCGCGCCGAGCAAGCGCAAAAGCATGCCGACGCCCGCTACCGACGGCTCGTCGATGCAAATATCATCGGCGTCATCACCGCTCATTTCGACGGCCGTGTCCTGGATGCCAACGACGAATTCCTGCGTTTGGTTGGCTACAACCGTGAAGACCTGAAGAAGGGGCTCATTCGCTGGGATAACATGACGCCCACCGATCACTGGGAACAAGACAACCAGATTATCGAACAACTCAAAACCACCGGGCAGTGCCAGCCTGTCGAGAAGGAGTACATTCGCAAGGACGGCAGTCGAGTGCCGATCTTGATCGGCGTGACCATGCTGGAGGGATCTTCCGAGGAGAGCATCTGCGTCGTTTTGGATATTGCCGAGCGAAAGCGCGCCGAGGTTCAGTTGCGGGCGGCCAAGGAGGCGGCGGATTCGGCGAGCGTGGCGAAGAGCCGATTCTTGGCCAACATGAGCCACGAGGTACGGACACCGCTGAATGCCGTCCTGGGACTCACCGAACTGCTGCAAAGCACGCCCTTGACCGGCGAGCAAAAGGAATACGTCAATCTCGTTCATCAGTCCGGCGAGTCCCTGTTGGTGCTGATCAACGATGTTTTGGATTATTCGAAACTCGAAGCAGGCAAGATGAAGCTGGCCCGCGAGCCGTTCAATTTGCCCGAATTGGTCGGCGACACGCTCAAGTCGCTCGCCCTGGGGGCGTACGCGAAAGGGCTGGGATTAGTTGCCGACGTCGAAGGCGATGTGCCGACCGTACTGGTCGGTGATGCCGTCCGCTTGCGACAAATCCTTGTCAATCTGATCGGTAACGGCATCAAGTACACCGAACACGGAGAAGTCGTGGTTCGAGTCGAACTGGATACGCAAACCGAGCGTCACGCGTCGCTTCACTTTTCGATTCGCGATACAGGGATCGGCATCCCCGACGAGATGCGAGCGGCGATTTTCGATGCCTTCGAGCAGGCCGACACGACGAGAACGCGGAAGTACGGCGGAACCGGCTTGGGATTATCGATCGTCTCGAATCTAACCGAGCTGATGCAAGGTCGCATTTGGGCGGAAAGCGAAATGGACCGAGGCAGCACTTTTCACTTTACGGCGCAATTCGAAGTCGATCCGTCGGAACAGCCCCACGACGAATGCCTCGAAGCACTGAGTGGCAAGACGGTACTTATCGTCGACGAACACGAAGCCAGTTGCCAAGTCATCAAGAAGCAATTGCGGAATTGGGATATGCGCCCGGAAACGGCACCGAATTTGAAAGAGGCGGCTGGCTTGTTTAGATCGGCCGGGCACTACGATCTGATGCTGATCGATCCCAGTTTGTCCGACTCGGAAGGGTTTCTGTTGGCCGCGAAAATGCGGGCGGACGGAGTGCCCGTGGTCATGATGCTCAGTGCAGGACGGCAATCGGGGAATATCGCTCGGTGCGAGTCGATGGGGATCTCGGCTTATGTGATGAAGCCCGTCAAACGATCGGAGTTGTTGGAAGCCGTCAGTTTTGCGTTGGGCATAACTTCGACGAGCGGCCACGCCGACGATGCGGTGGAATTACTCCACACAACCCGCGAACTGAAAGTCTTGGTCGCCGAAGACAGTCTGGTGAACCAGAAATTGGCCGTGGGGCTACTGTCCATTCGTGGGCACGAGGTGGTCGTGGTCAAGAACGGAAAGGAAGCCGTGGAAGCCGTTCGCCGGCAGCCTTTCGATCTGGTGTTGATGGATGTGCAAATGCCCGAAATGGACGGACTCGACGCGACCCGGGCAATTCGGGCCCGCCAAAAGAAAGACCAAGGATTCCGTATTCCGATTATCGCCATGACGGCGCACGCCTCGGATGCGGATCGTCAAAGATGTCTCGCTGCGGGAATGGACGCATATATTTCAAAGCCGATCCGTTCAAATACTCTCTTTCAGATGATCGCATCCGCCGTCAGCGGTGATAGCCCCCCGACGGTCGAAACCAACGGCGAGCCGAAGACGAACGAGTTGATTGATTGGGCCGACGCGCTCAATGCCGTCAATGGAGACAAGGCGCTGCTGAAGGATGTCATGGAAGCGTTCATCGAAGAAGCTCCTCAGTTACTCGATGAAATAGGCCAGGCCGTCCGCGCCGGGAATGCCGCCGAGCTTCGCCGCGCCGCCCACACGCTCAAGGGATCCTTGCGATTCTTTGGAGCCCATGTCGCTACGGAACATGCGTTTCGCCTGGAAACGATGGGCAAGAACGAAGAACTGACGGACGCTAGCGAGAGCCTGGACAAGCTGGCATCCGAATTGTCGCGGATTCAATCTGAACTCACCGAGCGGGGATCCGTCGAAACGAAGACCGGCGGAGAAGGCTGAAGCCACTCTGTGTGTGGCAAAACGGCCAGCATAACAACTGCCCTAATGAAGAGTTATTTCGCGACCTAACCGCGTCCATTGGTCCGCCGTTTTGAAAGCCGTGAAAATGGCGGCAGCATGTAGCTGCGGGTGCCAGCCCGCAGATTGAGGGAAGATCTCTCGTCAAGCCGCGAGAGCGGCGAAAGCAGTTGAGTAGTGTTGCTCGATTCGTCGTCCTGTCGCCGCTTTCACGGCTTTTCCTCACGTTGCGGATGTCCATCACGAGCCCGCCTGAAAAAGTTGCCGCACATGCAACACGTCGCGCGGATCAAGCTGTGAAAGTCGGGTGCCGTGCTTGCACGCACCAATTGCGCACGCCGGGGCGTTATGCTAAACTAGAACCATTAGCTGACACCTCACTTAAGCAACACGGACTTGGTCTCATGGCCACTGCCTTGGTCGTTGATGATTCCGCGGTGGATCGCAAGTTGATCGGCGGCCTCATTCAGCAGCAAACAAATTGCGACGTCGAATATGCTTCCAACGGAAAGGAAGCTCTGGCAAAAATCCAGCACGGCAAGGTGGATATCGTGCTGACCGATTTGCAAATGCCTGAAATGGACGGGTTGAATCTGGTGCAAGCGGTTCGCCTTCAGTACACGGACTTACCCGTGATCCTGATTACGGGCAAAGGCAGCGAGGAACTTGCCGCCGAGGCGCTGGAACAGGGCGCGGCCAGCTACGTTCCCAAATCCCAACTGGCCCAGATCCTTCCCGAAACCATCGACGATGTGCTAGCCATGGTGCGGGCCGACCGCAGCTACTCGTCGCTGATCGACTGCATGACCCGGAATGAGTTCACGTTTCAACTGTCCAGTGATCTCCAATTAATCGACCCGCTGGTGGATCTCGTTCAACAAATGGTCTCCGCCTTGGGTCTGTGCGACGCGATTGGCCGCGTGCGTGTGGGGATCGCCCTGGAGCAAGCCCTGCTAAATGCGTTGCTGCACGGCAACTTGCATTTGTCAGCGGAACAGGTACAAAAATCCCGCGAGGCCCATCAACGGGGCGAGGGAATTGATCCTGTGCAACAACGTCTCGCGGTTTCTCCCTACCGAGATCGTAGAATCTTCGTCGACATTCAAATCACGGCCGACGAGGCCCGGTTCGTGATCCAGGATGAAGGCAACGGATTTGACACCTCCAAGCTCCCCGCCGTGGGGGATCCTGTCGCTCTCGAGCGGGAGGGAAGCCGCGGTTTGGTGCTGATTCGGACATTCATGGATGAAGTCTCCTTCAACGATTCGGGTAACGAGATTACGATGGTGAAACGCTCGGTTCGATCTCGTACTGGTTGAACGCCGACGACGGATTTCATCCATATCCTGATGAGAACTCTGGATGCCGACGATCTTGATTGTGGACGATTCGGCTGTTGACCGAAAATTGGTCGGCGGTTTGCTCAGTAAGGAAAAGGACATTTCCGTTGTCTTCGCGGCGACCGGGAAAGCCGCTCTCCAGGAACTGAAGCGAGGGAATCCCGATGCCGTGGTCACCGACCTGATCATGTCGGAAATGGACGGATTGGAACTGGTCCGCAAGGTCCGCGCGGATTACCCACTGGTTCCTATCGTGCTGATGACCTCGCAGGGCAGTGAGGAAATCGCCGTCAAGGCACTGCAGGCCGGGGCCACCAGCTATACCCCCAAACGCTCTTTGGGCGACTGTCTGTTGGAGACCATTCGCCACGTGCTGGAAGTCGCCAATCATAATCAGAGCTTCGCGCGGCTTGTCGAGCACATGACCGAACGCGTGACCGCCTTCACGATCGGCAACGACTATACCTTGCTGCCAGTGTTGGTCAGCTATCTGCAGGACGAGGTCAGTCACGCCGGATTTTGCGACGAATCCGAGCGGGTTCGTGTGGGAGTGGCTCTAGACGAGGCGCTGGTCAATGCGCTATACCATGGAAACTTGGAGCTGTCATCCGACCTGCGGGATTCGGATCACGAGCGTTATACTCAATTGGTCCACGAGCGGCTTGGCCAGACACCCTATCGCGATCGACGGATCCACGTCGAGGTTCGGCGTTCGCACGTCGAAGTTAAGTTCAAGATTCGCGACGAGGGTCCCGGGTTCGATCACTCAAAGCTGCCGGATCCGCGAGTCTCTTCCAACGTCGAGAATTTGGGGGGGCGGGGTGTCTTGTTGATGCGGACCTTCATGGATGAACTTGGCTACAACGAAAAAGGAAACGAAGTGACAATGGTCAAACGCGCGCCGGCAACCGCGTATCGCACGAACGACAACGGAAATTCCTAATGTCCACATCGCCTATCTTCGTCGTCAACTTGAAACGCGCCGCCTTGGTGATCATGCCTCTGCGCAATATCAGCAGTTTGGCGGAAGACGAATTGCAATCCCAATGGGACGACCTCCTCGCGCAGTTGCGTCAGCCCGAAGTGAAACACGTGGTTTTCGATTTCGAGAAGCTGAATTATTTTGGCTCGTCCATGTTGGAAGCCATGCTGTTCTTCTGGAAAGAGATTAACGAAGACGGCGGCAAACTCGCGGTATGCAGTGTGTCGGAAACTGCTCGCGAGATCCTCAAGCTCTCGCGATTTGAAACCCTGTGGCCCATCTTCGACACCTGCGACGAGGCCCTCGATTGGGTTAACGCGGCGGATGAAAACAGGGCCGATTGACCGATCGTTTGCCCGCGATTTACCCGCCCAATTTGGATGATCGCGACGACGGACCAGCCAAAAACTCGCTTCGCGGAATCGGTTGTGCTACGATTGGCATTCCCCCCTACGTTGTCCGCCAACCCTAAGTCCCTCCTTATCAAGGAGGGGAATCAGTTCTCCCCCTTGCCAAGGGGGAGTTAGAGGGGGTCGCCCGCCAAGTCGCAAACAGCATCAAATGAATATCGAATATCGAACACGGAATGATGAAGGCTGAAGGAAAGAAAAAGAACCTCCCCTAGCCCCTCCTTATCAAGGACGGGAATCAGTTCTCCCCCTTGCCACGGGGGAGTTAGAGGGGGTCGCCCACCAAGACGCAAACAGCCTCAAATGAATATCGAATATCAAACACGGACTGATGACGGCTAAAGGACAGACGACGAACATCCCCTA
>JAJDEH010000429.1 GCA_029259935.1 Planctomycetota bacterium | reverse complement strand
GCATCGTTACCCCTCGACTAACGTCAAGGGCTCGCCTTCTTGTATAACGGATCGACTCTTTCTTGGCCGCTGGCCAAAAGAGAACGTTGAGGATTCACGTGACCGGACGCGCTCGCCACTCCTGCTAGGATCCAATATGATGTTGTGATAGTCCGGGCCTTGGTTTCCACGACGTCATGAGGAGAAAGTTATGATGAAACGCTCGACTCTTCATTTGATCTGTTCCCTTTTCGTTTTAGCAGTAGTGGTTTGTGCGGGTTGCGATTTCACGGTTGATAACGATTCAGCACAGTCCAGCAACTCACAGTCCAGCAACTCAGAGACCGGTGACAATGACGACCAGAAGCCCGCCGATTCGAAGGCTAGTGATGACAACGAGAAGCCCGTCAACACAAAGCCGACGTTTGTCGATCTGCTGCCGGAGGACGGGAATCTCAAGGAAGGACTGGCAAAGCATGCCAAGCTGGCGGCTGCCAAGGGACAGCGGGCATTCATCTATGGCTGTTCGACCATCTTGCCGCCCAGCGTTGCCATCAACAACTCGTTGGAAAATCCGTTGATGCAAGCCGCTTTTGCGGAAACCTATATCATTCGACTCGACGTACACGAATGGGGAGCGCCCGGCGCGGACGTGCTCCTCAAGGAAGCGAGTGTCTCGCTGAATAAGTGCCCGGTGTTCATGGCCGTAACCCAAGAAGGTACTGCCGCGGGTCCCCAGCTCGCGAGCGATGCCTGGGAGGAGAATTCTCCGGACAACATGGCCCCGAAACTGAAGGCATTTTTCCAGGAAGAGTAATGCCGCGCGAACCGCGAGTTGTGAAGCCATAGCCGAGTGCGATTGATGTGCGCTCGCGTAGGTTTGAGTACTCGCGTAAAATTGCCATGCCGTTGTTCGGAGATTTTTTGCATCGTTTTGACACCGTCGGCAAGGCTTCCCGTTGGCCACACCCGCATGTCCTTTATTCTCAATGCCGTACTCACCGATCCTAGCCAGGGGCTCACTCTCGATACGCTTGAGCGAATTCTGCGTTCTCGGATAGCCTCGGACCCAAGTCGTTCAGACATTATTCATGAACCCGGCGTGGAACCGATCTGTTCGCGGCATTTGCGTTTCCTCTACCGCGAAACGGATTGGGGGACTCCCGGGAACTGGTTCGCCTTGATCTTTCTGGAATCGGGCGACGAAATTCGGGAACAAAACCGTGATCACGTTGCCCAATCATTGAATCGTTGCCCGAGTCCAGACGCTGTTCGCGATTCAGATTCCCGTGTGCGCGTATTGTTTCACGATGATCCCAAGCGAGAATACACGAACACAATGATTGAACTCATGTCGTTTCTTGACGGTCTTTCAGGGTCCATCGTATACGATCCTCAACAAAGCAAGTTTACGAATTAAAATTCACTCAGCGGCCGACACGGATAGTTGCTAGTCGCCAGCCTCTTTCAAATGGTCGCTACCATGTTCGACCTTCAGATTCGTGATGGCGTGCTGAAGATTCACGACGCTGGGGACGTCGTGACAGCAAGGGTTTCGCCTCGATCAACGACGATTGTTCAAGCTCTTCAGGTTGGTAGCCGGATCGTCGTCCGTGAGGACTACTACCAATTCGTCGGCGGCACGAATGTCTATTGTGTGGATAGGTTCGGCCGTCTCGTCTGGGATGCCGAACTTTCAATGCCTGATGATACCTATGCTAATCCCGTATTCTTGGATTCGGGCTTGCTTTCATGCGGGTCTTGGAACGGAATAACTTGTGCCATCGATCCCAAGTCGGGCAAGATTGTGTCATCTGAATTAACTAAATGAGCATGCCCGTTGCCCTAAAGATAGGAGGGGAATTCGTGCCGTCGCCAACGTGATGGCTCGCTCGGTCGATTCGGCTTCTGTCCTTCTCACGTCAACATTCCGTGTTCGACATTCGATATTCAATTCTTCATTGGGTTAGATTGAGCTATTGATTGGGATGCGACAAACGACCCCCTCTAACTCCCCCTTAAAAAAGGGGGAGAACTGGAGGACTGGGTTGCTCTCGTTTTATGAGGAGGCGAGCCGTTGACGTTAGTCGAGGGGTAGCGCCGCGGCGGTTGGCGGCCGCCTATCTGAATAGGGAATCGCCGTGTTGCTCAGCGTTACCCCCCAGCTAACGCTGGAGGGTCGCCGGGATTTTGTTCTTCCTTCAACCTTCGACATTCCGTGTTCGATATTCGATATTCCGGCGCGCGCTTTCGACCCCCTCTAACTCCCCCTTAAAAAAGGGGGAGAACTGGAGAATTGGGTTGCTTTCGTTTATTACTCGTGTCACTCGCGCAGGGCGCGGGTTGCCAGTCCTTGCTTTGTTGTGATGAAGGCCCACGAAACGCCATACAACGATGCCAAGTACAGTTCGGGGCGCAAGGGGATGGCGTACCGGGGCCAACCGGCGAACACACACCCGTACAGGAACGTGAAGTAAATCAGGCAGGTCGCGATGGCCAGCATGGGCAGGCCGCTTTCCGCGTCTGGCAATAGAATTCGGCCGCGGAGACTGACGAGTACGCCGAAGATGGCGGTCGCGACTACCAGCGGGTGGGCGAGTTTCATCAGTTGTCGCAGGCAGTCGGCGGCCAGCGAGCCACGAAACGGTGAACTCCGTACCGGGTATATGAACACATCGCCCTGTCCTTGCAAAATGTTCCAGCCCCAAAAATGGAAGAACGGTTTTTCGACGGTGTACCAAAAAAGATACCGCACGGGCCTTGCCGAAACGCGGCGCGTGAAGATGGGCCAGAAGTTGCTTAGCGACTGGCCGTAGGCCGGCTGCTCCGGATCTTCCCGGTAGGGATAGTATTGGTACCTTGGCGATTGATGGATGTAATTCGGATAGCTGCCATGAGAGATCGTGGCCACCGCGCGACGACTGCCGAGTCGTTCGGGTTCGATGTCGGCGATTTTGTTTCGCGACATCCAGATGGCCGGAAACAACATGAAGGCAACCATGAACGGTGCCACGCCCGCCCATCGTGAAGTTCCGAGTTTGGATGCATCGTTCGCCGGGCGACGCATTGCTAGCGCTCGAATTGCTATTAGTAAAAACGGCAACAGCAACGTGGACTCGTTGATAAAGTAGGTCACGCCGAATGCGATGCCGCTGGCGGCGAACCACCAGGGGGACTTTCTTCCATCCGCCACCATAAACAGCAGCAACGAAACGGCCAGTGAAAAACAAAACAGGGTCTCGGTCAGCAGATACGTTCCCGTGGACAGTAAATGCGGGCTGACGGCGGTCAGGGCCGTCGCGCACCAGACGGCCGCTCCCGGCAGGAACGTTCTTGCAATCAAATACGTGGCGAGAACCGTGAGCATCCCCAGGGCGGCCTGGCACCCTAGCGTGGCCCGGTACCACTGGTCTCCCAAGGCCATCATCAGCGACAAGAACGCCGGGTAACCGGGCGAGCGAAATGAATCGGGCTTAATCGGCGGACCCTCGTCACGGGAATAGACGCCGGCATGCCGCAGGTTGGTGGCGTACGAAACGTATTGCTTTGCGTCGCCCCCTATCGGCTGTATCACCTCGGTATTCGCGGCGAACAGGATTCGCAGCCACGCCGCCAATGCCAACATCAGCAAGAGCCCGACAGCGCGCAAAAATCGCTTGCGTGCATCTTTCCTGACGGAATTCGTGGTTTGTTCGTCGGCCATGGTCTGCTGTCGCCCGAGTTACGAAAAATCCTAGCAGCCCCGCGCCACGACTGCCATGAGGTGGGCGACTTTCGCCACGGGGCGAAGACGAAAAACTGAGACCCCATGGCTTGACATGATTTAGGCACGATGTCTAAACTTAGACGCACAGCCAAAGCGTACGTCTGCCGCTTCCAGGGTTACAGCAAATGAAAAGAGTCACCGAAACGGAATTGGAACTCCTCAAATTGCTTTGGGAGCGCGGTGAATTGACCGCGCGACAGATTGCCGCGGTCCTGTATCCCGAGTGTAGTGCCTCGGATATCGGTACGGTGCACTCCATGCTCAAGCGGCTGGAAAGGAAGAAGGCCGTCCGCCGCAGTCGCCGAACCCACCCTCACCGGTTTTCGGCGAAGGTCAACGTCGAGCAAGTCGCCGGCAGCGAACTGGAAGCGATCGCCGACAAGTTGTCGGAAGGCTCGATGGCTCCTTTCCTCATGCATTTGGCATCGGCCAAGAGGCTTTCGCGTGAGGAAGCGGATGAGATTCGTAAACTGTTGAAAGACTACGATCCCGGCAATGGGTGAGACGATGGTTTCTCTGCTGCAAATCGGAATCAGCAATGCGTGTCTCGCGACCGCCTTTGCGGTGGTGGCCGTGGTCGTTACACGGTTTTTCCGGAATCGACGCCTGGCCTTTCTGATATGGTTGCTGGTGCTGGTCAAGCTGGTAACGCCTCCGCTGTGGACGATTCCGCTATCGTTCGAGAAATCCGAGTTCGGCGCGTCCGTTGCTCAGCAATTGGTGCCCTCGACGGACACGGCCGGCGGTTTTTCAGGAGAGCCGCTTCCACTACGGCCCAATGATCCGACAGAGACTTGGGCCGGTGAACCAAACGTCCGGCAGCCCGTTCCGATCGCGACGATCAAATCACGCTCGACATCATGGAACGTTGGCAACATGGTTGCTTGGGCGTGGTTGGTTTCGTCTCTTGCCTTCGCGACGGTCGTTCTGCTGCGAGTGCGGCGGTTTCAGCGCACGTTAGCTCACGCTGGGGCATCTTCGCCAAAGCTGGCGTCGCGAGTTGATCGGCTCCGTCTCCAACTAGGTTTGAAGCGAGGAGTGGATGTGAAGATCCTGAACGGATCTTTGCCTCCCATGATCTGGCCGCTGGCACGCACGCCGGTCATGTTATTGCCGCGGCGATTGGTCGACGAGTTAGACGCATCGCAGCTTGATACGGTCATCGTGCACGAGTTGGCTCATTTGCGGCGGCGCGACGACATGGTGGCCATCTTCGAGGCCCTCGTCACCAGTTTCTTTTGGTGGCACCCGGTGGTCTGGTTGGCTCGCCAACAGATGCGGATGGCCGCCGAGGACTGCTGCGATGCAATGGTCGTCGGCGCGCTGCCGAAATCTCGCCGACAGTATGGGGAAGCTCTACTGCGGTCGGCGGTATTGGCATCAGGTCAAACATCCATACCGCTGTTCGCCACCACTCTGGCGCGGCATCGCCCCTTGAAGGAGAGAATCGAGATGGTCTTACACGCGCGGTTTCACGGTCCCTTATCCATCCGGGTGAAGTGTTTGTGCTTGGCGTTGGCCGTGGGCCTTCTGCCCTTGGCCGCCACCGCAACCTTGCAAAGTGATGAAACGCCAGAAGACTTGTCGCCCAAATTCGAGCAGATTCTGTTCAGCCAGGATTCGCCGGCTGGGGAATCTGAAGGCGCAGAGGGCGAACAGGATCAAGGGACGGACGCGCCGCGGCCGGCCAGTCGGCATTTCGAAATCTGGGCGATGGACGCCCATGGCAAAGACGCCAGACGCATAGCGCACGTGCCCGACTACCCCATCATTAATTCGCCAGAGATATCACCGGATGGCAATTTCGTCGCGGTCGACGGCTGGAAGAAGGGAGAACGTTTGCAAAACGCGCGGGTCCTGATCGTCGACATCCGCACGGGCGAAGTCAACAACTGGGCCCAAGGAGCCATGCCGACCTGGTCACCGGACGGAAAGTGGATCGCCTTTTGCAAATACGGCGCGGAACGAGGTGTCTACATCCGATCGCTCGACGGCAAGACCGAACGGCTGCTCGATCGTGAGGGCTGGGGGATTCAGTGGTCGCCCGACGGGTTAAAGGCCGCTTACGGCCGGCGCGGCAGACTCGTGGTTCATAACTTTGTCAGCGATAGCGAGCGTGAGGTAGTACCGGAAGACTGGGATTACACTTCCATCTATTGGAATCCGACATGGTCTTCCGACTCGAAACAAATTTGCTTCAAAGCAAGACACAAGGACGGCCACAGCGAGTTTGCCATCGTGAATATTGTCAGCAACATGGCCACGGTTCGGCGCCGCGTCAACGCCGATGATTTCAATGAGGACATCGCTTGGCACGCCGATGGAACGCGAATCTTGGTACCGCGAAGACCGATCGACGGCGGCCGCGCTCAGCTTTGCGAATTTGATCCCACGCAGGACGGTAAACCAGTTCCCGTGGTGGGGCAGCCCACAGATCGCAACCAAGCCGGAATGTGTTGGTCGCGCGATGGAAAGACTCTTTTCTTCATAAGTCGAAAATGAGCGTGATTCGTGTCATCGAGCATTCTTGAGGAACGCTTGATCGGGCAGGCACACGGCTACCATTAGGTGGGGATGTCCCCCAAAAGTCGAACGCCGCCCAAGACGCCGGCTTGCGATCTTTGCGGCTTGCCGAAATTCCATCAACCCGCGACCGGTACGATTCCGATAACCGTAATAAGTGTAACTACCAATTCCACCGCTAGTGCTTTGTCACAGCTAAGAATTAGGGTTAGTTGAGTTCGCCAGGGGTGCCACTGGCGTCTCGCCAGTGGACGCTACGAGCACGGGCAAAATGCCCGAGGCACCCTAACATTAAGCTGTGACAAAGCACTAGCGTGGGATTTTCTCTGTACGTCGCTTGGCCAATTTCCGCTAAGGCATGAATCATGAAGACTTTGCGCGTCTGCCCAGCCCAATTGCCCGTTGTTGTCGTTTCGTTTTTTGCCGCGATGATCGCGGCGGATGCAGCCTTCGCTCAAGCGGTGGTTCCCGGAAGCGGCCGCCGTGTCAAGAACGTCGGCGACGATTTTGAAGACCCCGACTGGAAGTACATCGCGAATTTGCCCAAGGTTTACAACCTGAAAGAGGAAATGGAGGCGAAGAACAGCCCCACCGGCAAATCGAAAAACGGCCGCTGGTTCGAGGGGCAAAAGCGGGGGCAACCCGACTACATTCGTCGCGTGAGAACGCCTGGCGGCGGTATTCCGTTGAGCACCGGCGCGCTGGCCTTGCGTTCACTGCAAACAGGCGTCGCGCGAAAACCTTCTTTCACTCAGCAGCAGGACGACTTCATCGCCAATGTGCAGTACAAAATTGGCAAGGTCGACGTGGCACGCGTTCCCAGCGTGGTGACGCGCGTCTATCTTCCTCCGGTGACCGAGTGGGAAAATCGTTCGGGATGCCATTTCGCATTTCGTCTGGCCCTGGAGACGACTCCCCGCCCGGCGAAAGGCGGCGGACTGTTCGGCGGCCCCAAGGATGAAGGCTTCGACGGTATCTACTGGCCGGGCATGTTCATCGACTTCAAGAGCCAAGTGCTGGATCGAAAGACCAAACAGCGCAATGACTACGCAACGATTCGCATCAAGGCCGACTCACGCGGCAACCAGCCGACCATCAAACAGATCGAGCAGACCGGCTGGTGGACGTTGGGGATGTCGGTCACGCCCGACGGCATGGTTCATTACTATGCCAAGCCCGGCGTGGGCGATTTGACCAAGGACGATTTCCTGACGTCGCAGTATCCGTACGGCTTCAAAGCGCTGCGTTTTCGCACGTTCTTCTTTAACGTCTGCAACGCCGACGACAATAAGACGTGGTCGACCGAATGGGTCATTGACGACCCGATGTTGTACTTGTCGCGTTAAGAGAACGCGCCGCCAGTCCGCCCGGTCTCATTTCATAATGCGAACGATTTGGATGGCGTTGAACATCGAATAAGAACTGCCCGCGCGCTTGCTTGTGATCTGGATCGGTTCGGAATCCGTTATCGAAACTTCAAAACTCACGAATTGAACGCCTTCGGTGAACGTCTTGGAGCGGAACTTCCAAGAGCCGTCGTTCAGCGTCGATTTGCTGCCGAGGCTTTCCGCTCCGACCGCGAGTTCGACTTCCGCGTTTTGGTCCGGCGCGTCGCCATGAGCGTAAACATAGACCCGGTATTGGCCAGTCGGCAAGCCGTTGAACTTGGCCTGCAAATCGACCCGCCGGCTGTTGTGGTAGATGTAAGCGTGAAACACGCCCGCATGGTCCGGGATTCCCCATTCGCCGTCATTTTCGGACACTTGGAGACTGACCGGCGTTTTCGCTCCGGCATGGCTGCGCAACTCCTTGATGGCGGTCTGGCCAACGTCCAACAGATTCCATGTGTCGTCCGCTTTGCCAACCACGCCGTCGTAATTGCCCTTGCCCGGGTCCAGCCCAAAGACCACGTTTAGCGCAACCGGATCCCGGTCCAGTTCCTTTTCGGCGACCGCTTCGTCCGAGGAATGGACCGCCACATGGCCGCCCAGCAGGAAGAAAAACGCGCCAACCGCGATTGGTGTTCGGTATCGCATCGCAAGCCTTTCCAATGTTTGAGTGCCGGCAAGATCGCCGGAGCGACTCTCAACCAACCAGTGTACTCAAATCCCCGGCCAACTTGGTAAATGTTTTGTAACCAGCAATAAAGCCGTCCGGGGCGCGAGCCGCCCAGGGGATTGGGCGGTCAGCGTAGGTAGGACGTTCGCAGGCGCCAAATAGTTCCAGCCTGTTGCTAGCGGGCTGGAGGGTAGTTTCGCCTCCTCATAAAGGAGAGAAACACGGTTCTTCAGTTCTCCCCCTTTTTCAAGGGGGAGTTAGAGGGGGTCGAAAGCGCGCGGCGGAATATCGAATATCGAACACGGAATGTCGAAGGCAGAAGAAAGTAGATGCAACACTGGCGACTCGGCATGATGTCGAACTCCGCCGCTGGGCCGACATTTCCGTCATCCAAACCAACGATGAAATCCCACCGCGACCGCGCAGGCGGCCGTCAGCCACAGCAGCGTTTGTATGGAAAACCGTAGGCTCGACCGGCGAATCGATCGAAGACGGATCACCAAACTACAGCCGAGTACGGCACCGACGACACCATAAAACAGAATGTGATTGGCTGTAGACAGTAGTGATGGTACGTCGGCATAGTACAGCCAGACACTGGGCTCGGGAACAACATATCCCAGAAAACTGCCGAGAATTCCCGCCACCAAAGCCATTCGGCTCTTGGCCACGTAGGAAACGAGGCTCACAACAACGATGATTGGCATCACTCGGAGCGATTCCGTCGCGAAAAAAATCTCGCTGTGATCGTAGTACACGGAACGAGCAAACCATCGTGTCAGAAGCTTACCGATGACCATGATGACCATGCCCAAATAAAACGCGGCACATCCCATCGATTGAAGTTGCAAAGGTGAATTCGGCAAAGCGCGTCGGACCGGATAGTACGCCATGCCGGCGAAGGCAACCAACTCGACGAGTAGACCGCAAACCACACAAGTGATCCCCAGTAGCGAGATCGGATTATCCATGAAATCAAGATCCACCATGCAACGCTCGATTGACGGTTTGTTGGCAACCATGTCGGCGACCGAAGGACGTCATCGCGCTTCTACTGGTCTACAGCGGAACCTTTCCGGTTCATCGCTTTGCGGCTCCAGGTTACCGCGGTGGTGACGACAAAAAGAAACCCCACCCCTATGACAATGTCCATGGCGAATGCTAGTGGCCGGAAGTCAACTGGCTTGCCGTCTTCCCACGCCACGCATACCAGGGGGAACCCGGCATCGGTTATTTGAGAGAAAAGCAGACCTCCATGACGGGGCCAGTTTGCCATCAATACAAGCAAACCGGCAATGATCGTGAGCCAATATGATGATAGAAATCGATACACGAGATCAGTCTTCACGCGGAACCTAAGAAGTCTGGCATTTTCGCTTGGTGACGGCCTTCCCGTGTTCGTTATTCGATATTCCCTTTTCTTCGTGCCGCTTCCGTACCCGAAAGCAAATGCACTGCCGCCTCCACGGCCCAGCCGCTGTGCCAGTCGTGTCTTCGTTTTGGTCCGTCTTCGTATACATGCGGAATCCGCAGTTCTTCCAGCAGCGCATGCGCTTCCTCGTGATGCTGGCGAAAGCTTCCGTAACCGGTCAGGACTAAACGCGGCGCGGCGGATTCGTCTTTCGCGTGCAGCGATTTGGCGGAAGCTCGCAGTAAATCGGTGAGCCGATATCGCTCGAAGTTTTCCTGAGTGCCGAAGATCGGGCCGTTGCCGTACATGCCTCGGCGCTGCATCATCAACGGCGCGTCCCAAGCGGCGGCGCGGCCGAAGACGTCCGGATTCCGCAGCAGCAACGTCCACGCTCCCCATCCCGATTTGCTAAAGCCCAACAGCAGTCGGCCGTCGCGCTCTTGCACCGACGGATAGTTGGCATCAACAAAGGGCACGACAACCCGCAACAGATAACTTTCCTGACGCAGGTCATTTTTGGTCGGATGGTCGGCGTACCACGGCAAGTGTGAAAACGTCGGCGCGACGAAGATCGCTCGCCGCTTGTTATGCAGATCGTGCTTTTTCAGTTCCCGCAGGCCGTTGCCATAACGGCTCTCATCGCCCGCTTCGACCGGCAACACATACACGACCGGAAGGCGTGCGCCGTCTGCAACTTTGTCGGGTACCAGCACTCGGATCGTGGTCGGCGAGGATTGATAGGGCGACTCGACCCGATGCACTAAAAAGCCGTCGTCGTCACGCTCGGCCTTCGAGATGGAGACGTCGCTGGCTAGAAACAAAAAGACCGCGCTGGTGATGGCAAGTGAACTGATCATGGTTTGCATTATGATCGAATACGGGCAAACCGGAAAGGATTTCACACGAAGGCACAAAGACACGAAGGAAGCAACCGTGGCGGTTTCGGCGAGCCCTTGACGTTAGTCGAGGGGTTACGTTGCGGCGGTTGGCGGTCGCCCATTTGAATAGGGCAGGTGCCGCGTTCGTCCGCGTTACCCCCCAGCTAACGCTGGGGGCTCGCCGGTGTGGGTGTCGTTTGGCGATTGGCATCGTCAGTAAACACGGCCCATCAATTCGGAAGGGATCTTCACGTTGTCGGGGTTGTCAACATGAATCCTCACGTTGGGAAGTTTCGCCAGCGGAGTGAGATCGGTCACTTGGGTTGCAGAAAGATTGAGATCCGTTAACTGCCTGGCTCCGGCGAGCGGGGCGACGTTGATCACCTTGGTCCCCGCGAGACTCAGTTTCTTCAATTGAGTCAGTCCCGCCAGCGGTGTGATGTCCGAAATCGGTGCGTAGTTGAGGGACAAATGTTCTAATCGAGTTGTCTTGGAAAGCGCGGAGATGTCCGAGACCATCGTAACGCCAATGTCGAGTACCTTTAACTGGGTCAGTTGCGCCAGCGGCGCGACGTCCGTGATGTTCGTGGCCCCCAGTTGAAGCGTTTCCAGTTGTTTCAGATTCTCCAGGTGAGACAGTTCAGCTAGGTTGGTGCTCCAGAGACTGAGTCGCTTTAGCTGAGTCAATTGCGCAAGCGGCGCGAAGTCGGTTACCGGCGTTCCATTGAGATCCAGACGCCTCAGGTGGATCAAACCCTCAAGAGGTCCAAGGTCCGACACGTTGGTCCAGTTGAGGTTGAGAAACGTCAGTTGTGTCAAAGCCGCCAGCGATTTGATGTCGGTCACCTCGGTGTAGCCCAAGTCAAGTTCCTGCAACCGCGTCAGGTGCGCCAACGGGGTGATATCGGTCACGTCGGTCCGCACGAGAGTTAGCTTCTTCAACCGAGTCAGGCCCGCGAGCGCGGTGATTTCTGATGCGGGGTGATCCGCAACCGACAAGGATTCCAGCCTTTCAAACATCCGCAGAGAGTCAAGTTGCGGGTGGATCAACGGGTCACGGTAAACGTATGAGAGCCCCCGAACGTCATCGGCCAACTTTTCACTGGTAAGTAGATACCTCCACCAAGGCAACGGCGCTTCGCGGTAGTATTCGACCTTGAAATCGAGGCTATTGAATGATTTCATCGCCGTCTTCTGTTGTTGATAACGACGCCAGCGATGGGTCATGACGCCCGTCGCGATCGCGATTAACAACACGCCGACAAGGAACGTCCGCAAGCTGAACGAAAGCCAGCGACGTTTTCGCGGGAGTTGGTCGGCCATGAAGATCTCGATTTCGAGCGTTAAATTCTGCCGCCATGATTCTAGCGGTGATTAGTACTCGCGGCGAGTTTTGGAGATTTTGCTTTTACTCTCTTTTGGCCAACGGCCATGCTCACCGTAGCCTGGGGCAACGCCGGCCTGCCGGCAACGCCCCAGGAATGCATGGCAACAAGGTCCCCGTTGGCTGAAAGCCATATTCATCCGCATGCACGTCGTGAGTTTGGCCTTCAGCCAAAGAGGTTTGGGGCAATCCGTCCCTGGGGCGTAGCCTTCGAAATTCCGTGTTCGATATACGATATTCCGGCGCGTACTTTCGACCCCCTCTAACTCCCCCTTAAAAAAGGGGGAGAACTGGATTCCCTTCAAAAGACCGGCGAGCCCTTGACGTTAGTCGAGGGGTAGCGCTGCGGCGGTGGGCGGTCGCCTATTCTGAATAGGCAGACGCCGTGTTGTTCAAAACTACCCCCCAGCTAACGCTGGAGGCTCGCCGGGGTTTTCTTCTTCCTTCCCCCTTCGACATTCCGTGTTCGATATCGATATTCCGGCGCACTTTCGACCCCCTCTAACTCCCCCTTAAAAAAGGGGGAGAACTGGATTCCCGTTCACGCTTCGTGGCTTTGTGTCTTCGTGTGAGCCCTTGCTAGTGTCGAGTTCATGTCGGGCGCGTCGCACTCTTCGAAACCTAGATCTCCCGTCTCCATCCGCTCGGCGATTCGGTCCAGCCGTCGCCGCAGTTGCCTCAGCCGCTTACTGATCGCCGCGGCTTGCTCTTGGTGGGTGGCCGGTTGGCCGGCGGTGGATTCCGTGGACATGCTCGCTCCCCATCTGTCCCGCAACTGTACGGGCGGAGCGAATTATTGTCAACAATCTTGCCAGCAATATTCTATCCAAATTCGTCGGCGTCTTTTCGCGCTTTTTCGCGGACGGCCTTCTCGATCCGGTCTCGAAACTCGACCGTCACCCGTTCTTCAAGCTGGTGGACGTAGGTCTCGATCCCCTGGACGATGGCCTGGATTTCCTCGATTCCCGCTCCATCCATGTCATCCGCCCAATTGTCCACATAGCGGGAAATGTCACCGATCTTGCGAGCGAACTTGCGGACATCCGAAGCTGTCAGCGGCTTGGCTTTCTTGTATCGCGATTGGGTGCGCTTCTGCATGCTCATGAATGAAAATGTACTGATCGGTGGCAAAAATCGCAATCGACGTTGATTCGGCCGTTCCGCAAAAGTCGGCCGAGGCGATTTATATTGTTGACAATATTGTAATCAATAAGTAGGATTCAATTGAGCGGCACGGGAAACGGACGGTCGCCGCCGCGGGAACGGAAGTTGGCTCGGACGCCGCGCCCGGCAGTGAGGCCAGGCGCCGTTCTTTTGTCTGTTGATACGTCGCCGCCTCGACACCACAAGGATGTCATGAAAAGCAAGGACGGATACATGCCCACGCCGGCGCGGATCCGGCGAGAGTGCGAAAAGATTCGGCAAACCTGGTCGGAGGCAACGAGATTGCGGCGGCTGCGAGTTGATCTGCGGCCGGTGCCGTTTCAGTTTCCGACGATTAACGAATCCGAACTCGTCGAACACGAGGACGGGTGGGAAGAAAGTTGACGGAGGAAGGATGAAGGCGGAACTAGAAGTGATGGCGAGCCTCCAGCGCCGGCTGGGGGGTAATGCTGACCAACACGGCGCTTGCCTATTCAGATAGGTGATCGCTAACCGCCGCGGCGCTACCCCTCGACTAACGTCAAGGGCTCGCCTCCGTGTAAAGTTCTCCCCCTTGCCAAGGGGGAGTTAGAGGGGGTCGAGAATGTGCAGTCGGAATATCGAATATCGAACACGGAATGAAGAAGGTTGAAGGAAGAAACTCTCGGCGAGCCTCCAGCGCCGGCTGGGGGGTAGGTTCGCGCAACACGGCGTCTGCCTATTCAGATAGGTGACCGCCAACCGCCGCGGCGCTACCCCTCGACTAACGTCAAGGGCTCGCCTCCTGGTAAAGGAGGGGGTCGCAATGACGTTCGTATGTTACACACGCGCGAGTGCGCCGCTTTCCGATTTGGACTTCCACCTTCATCCTTCCGCCTTCGAAGTTCATCAATTGGAGACCAAACCGTGCTAAGCAAAAAAGTGATGTCGGTTGCCGAGTTGGCGGAGTTTGCCAATTGGCTGAAGCTGCATAAAGGATTCGACGCCGACCTGTTATTGCAAGATCCTGACGGCTTCGAGGACGAATACGACGAGTTTCTACACGGGCCCGAACCGTGTGGCCCG
>JAJDEH010000428.1 GCA_029259935.1 Planctomycetota bacterium | reverse complement strand
TGGTGGTCATGCCATGGCGGGCCGCTTCCTCGCGATTGACGTCGAACTCATAGTACGGTTTTCCCATGACGATATCCGGATTGACGGTACCTGCGTTGACGCAGTGATGTTCTTTCAAATGCTCGGCGACCGCCAGCGAGGCTTGGGAAAGCCCTGCCAGATCGTCTCCATAAATGCGGACGGCCATCGACGCCTTGATGCCGCTTTGCAGCATGACCACTCGGCCCTCGATAGGTTGCAGCGGTGACGCCGGCGTAATGCCAGGCAGTGTGGCGACCGCATTGATTTCGTCCCAGATTTTTCGTTCGGTCATTCCCTCGCGCCACTGGTCGCGCGGCTTGAGCATCACGTAGGTTTCAATCATGGCCGCCGGAGCGGGGTCGAGCGCCGATTCGACGCGGCCGATCTTACCCAGCACATCGCGCACCTCGGGGATCTTCTTAATCATCGCATCTTGAGATTGCAGCACTTCCATGGCCTGCGAGAAACTCGCGGCGGGATACAAACTGGGCATGTAAAACCAACTGCCTTCGTCCAATGCAATCCAATCGTCAGTCTTCAGGCCGGTGAAAATATGCTTGGCTTGCACATAGCCGGGTACGTCATCCAAGTCGGCTCCCAGCATGGCAGCCATTCGTTCGACAGGCCGCAGCACGGTCGGCAAGCCAACCCAGGCTCCCAGCCCCAGCACGAAGATCAACAGAGGAAATGACAGCATCAGCGCCTTTCGACGCAGCGCGAAGCGGAGCCGCGCGCCGTAGATCCACCTGACGAATCGACTCACCGGGTTGCCGTCCAAGGACTGAATCTTTTCGCGCGTGAGCCACCAGCCAGCCACAAAACCCAACAAGGCGGCCAGCAACGTTGCCCACCAGGGGCTCAGCGCATTCCATTCCGCCAGACGTTGGCCCCAAACAAAGAAACAGAGACCGCCACTAACCGCGGAAAACCCAAAAGCCGAAGCGATCGTCGTCCATTTGGAAAATCGAGAGGACCTGAGGAAGATGCGGCACAGCATCGGCACGACGGTGATCGCCACGATCAGGCTGGCCGCCAAGGCAAACGTCTTCGTCCACGCCAACGGCGCGAAAAGTCGATGATCGCGACCCGTCAAAAAAAACACGGGCAAAAAACTGATGATCGTCGTGCTTACCGCCGTGATCACGGCCGGTACCACTTCGGCGGCCGATTCACGAATGACCGCCAAGCGTCGTTGAGGACCGCCCGGCGACCCTTCCGATTCCCAATTCGCAAGACCGCTGTAGATGTTCTCAAGCACGATGATGCCCATGTCCACCATGGTGCCAATGGCAATGGCAATGCCGGCCAACGACATGATGTTGGCATCCACGCCGAAAAAATTCATGGCGATGAATGCCATCAAGACGGCCATCGGCAACGTCAGCGCGATAACAATGCTGGCTCGTACGTGCAGCAGGAACAGAACCATGACCGCGATCGTGATGAGGATTTCATGGCCCAGGGCATTCGAAAGCGTAGAGACGGTTTCATCAATGAGGACCGTGCGGTCATACACGCCGTGAATCTTGATGCCCTCTAGTTCCGACTCCAAAGCGGCAATCTTCGCCTTGACGCGCTCGATCACATTGCGGGGGTTTTCTCCGTAACGCATCACGACCACGCCGCCCACGGCTTCATGGCCGTTAAAATCAAGCGCTCCACGACGGAACGCGGGACCGGTTTGAACTTGTGCCACGTCACCAACCCGAACCGGCACGCCTTCGCGCGTCAAGACAACCGTGCTTTCGATTTGGTCGATGGTTTCCGCCTCGGTTTTTCCCGATCCAAGAAATCCCTTGCCGCGCACGATGAACTCCATGCCGCTGGCTTCAACCGTTTTCGCGCCGACATCGATATTGGACGCCTTCACCGCAATGATGACTTTTCCGAGCGGGATGCCGTGGTAGTGAAGCGCGTCGGGGTCAACTTCGATCTGATACTGCCTGACGTAGCCGCCAATCGATGCAACTTCCGCCACTCCGTCGACCGATTGCAACGCGTATTTGACGAAGAAGTCCTGCTTCGACCGCAGTTCGGCCAGATCCATGCCGTCGGGCGGTTCGAGGACGTAGTAGTAAATCTGGCCCAGCGCGGTCGCGTCCGGCGCGAGTACGGGCGTAACGTCCTCGGGCAGCGAACGGGAAACCGACATGAGTTGTTCCGCGACTCGCGAACGCGCCCAATAGAAATCGACGCTGTCTTCAAACGTCACCTGAACAAAACTGAAACCGAACATGCTTTTGCCGCGCACGCTCTCTGAACCGGGAACGGCCTGCAACGCAACAGAAAGCGGATAAGTGATTTGGTCCTCCACGTCCTTGGGAGAACGTCCCATCCATTCGGTAAGAACAATCACCTGGTTCTCACCAACATTTGGAATGGCATCCAGCGGTACGTTTTGGGTCGCATACAATCCATACCCCACGACCGCGATCGAAGCGATGAGGATCACCAGCCGTTCGTGGATACAAAAGTCGAGAATCCTTGTGATCATCGGACGGTCTCCATGGGGAGATCCGCGACACGTTTTGCCGGCCGCTTGGGCAGTGCCCGCGGAACTTGAGTGCCCGGAGCATCGGTTGGTGCCTCGATCGCCTCGGGACGCCCAATCGGTGGAAGATTCGTGTCCGGATCGCTTTTGTGAGTATCCATCGAAGTTGCTGCCGCAAGTTTCGCGAGGTATTTGTCCGGCTGTTGGGTCAAGCTGTCGCGGCAGCCCTCGCAACAAATGAAGACCGGCTTGCCATTCAGATCAACTTTCTTCGGGGTGCCCATCGAGCCCAGTCGAAAATCGGCGACCGGGCAAAACCGTTGCTTTTCCGCGAGTGCGCGATCATCAGGAGACAGCTTGGCCAGTGCCGCCGCGATCTCGGCCTTTTCATTCTTTCCCGGTTCTGATTGGTTATCGGCCTGTTGTGAACTGACTTCCGCGATGACCAGTTGTGGCGTATCAATAGGTGGCAAATCTTCGTCGTTAAACTCGATTTCGATAATCGGCTCCGCCTTGGTGGGATCGATCAATGACGGATTGCCGGCGAGTTGCATCTGCGAGTCGATCAGAAAGTTGCCTCGCGTGGCAACCTGCTCGCCTTCCTCGACACCGCTAAGAATGACAATCTCATGGCCGCAGGCGGGTCCTAGAACAATCCGGCGAATTTCAAATCGCCCCGGCTCGCTTTCCACATACAATACGCTGTTGTTTCCCGCCATCAGCACCGCGTCGCGCGGCACGACCAGGCAATCGCCGCTGTCGCTCGGCTTGGCCGTGGGATGGGCCAAGGGCACTTCAATCGTCGCTTTTGCATAGTCGCCCACTCGCAGCACGCCGTCTTCGTTGGAGATGGCTACGCGGACACCGACCGTTCGTGTTCGTGGATCGACATGCGGATCGATGAACTCCACTCGCCCGCTGAATTGCTGCCCCGGCAGCGACCGAACTTCCGCCGCCACTTCATGGCCATCCCGAATCACGGCTGCGTCTTCGGGGAATAACTTCAGCATCAGCCACACGGCGGATAAATCGGCAAGCTTGTAGATCGCCTGCCCTTCCTTTACATATTCGCCTTCGACGGCATGTTTCTCAATCACGGTGCCGCTAATCGGAGCGCACAAATGCATGCGGCTGCTCGCTTCGCCACTCTGTTCGACTTGCTGAATCTGGGCTTGCGTCATGCCAAGTTCGATCAGCCTCTGTCGGGCGCTCGCATACAAATCGCGATTGAACTTCGTCACGCTCCGCAGCGCGGCCGGACTGCTGTCGTTGCGAGCTTTCCTAGCCAACAACAGTTCGACTTGGCCGGAATACAGCGCGGGCGAATAAACGAGTGCCAGATGGTCGCCCTTTTCCACAACAACCCCGGTGTAGTCGGCATACAAGCGGTCTAGCCTGCCATCCACATAGGCCGAAATCGTCTTCAGCGTTGCTTCGTTGTAGTTGATATCGCCAATCGCCCGAATGGCACGCGTCATCGGCGTCGCTCTTACCGCGACCGTGCGAATGTTGGCGATGCGCCGGGACGCCGCGTCGATTTGAATGGAACGCGTGTCAGAATCGCCACCGCCCGAGGTTGCCTTGACAAGCTCCATCGCGCATACGGGGCACCGGCCCGGTTCGGATTGCGGCGGCGTACACATCATCGGGCAGATGTACCGGGTCTTGGGCCCGCCGGCTGACACTTGGCCCTGCTCGCCGCCATTGGATGAGATGAATCCTAGACGCTGCGCGATTCCGAGCCCAACGACCAGCGTCGCGCCGCACACTAGCAGCAACAACGGTTGAATGAAAAGCTTGATCCACCAACGCCGGGCATCTTTGCGTTGTCTTGTTTCTTCCGCTGCAACGACTTCAGACTCAGGCTGCGAGCCTGCGTGGTTGGATTCGGCTGGCTGATCAGAGTCAGGGATCTTATCGCGTTCGTTCATGAAGACCTCGTCCATGGATTTCAGCAGTGTGATGAGGAGTTGCCTCCCGCAAAAAAACTTCACCGCATGTTCATTGGCCGCCCAAAATGCCCGCGTTAAACGGACGCTTGCACGCATCGCCGTTTGCGTAATCGCATCCCATGGAAAGCAGCCGGCCAGGCAGCGGCGCAAAGCTGCTTGACGGCAAACCATCGCAAGATCGAGTCCGCGAAAACGACCGGCGGATCAGCGAGCTGCCATGCAATTCACACGGCGCGCACGGATGCTGTAGGGGCTCGGTTCAAAGCGTGAACCGGCAAAGAGAAATGCAGCGATCAAGAGCTGCTAGAGCGTTCAAATCTTCGGCGGCACGGTTAGGTCGCCGGGGAACTTGGGGCACATTCTTGGTTGCCACGCATTCGATGTCAGACGATGTGGCGACAACTTTTTGCGGCGATGAGTTGTTTTCCACCGGCGGGGCGGCTGGACTAGGTTCTTTGCTTATGCCGCATTGGCAATTGGCTCCGCACCCGCACGCCGGAGCAGAGTACGAGCCGCCTTTGTTGGACTTGCAACACGATCGACTCGCCATGGCCTCGGTGCCACGGGACTCGGTGCCACGGGACCCCGTGTCCAGTTTGCGGGGGCTCGTGTCCGCACAATGACAAACAGATGCGCCGGTGCAGCGACAAGGTTCGATGACAGGTTGCTGGCAGCACGCATGCGTTTTGGAGAACCCACGGTGTTTCTCCGAACGCTGGCAGCTTTCGGACGATTCGTCCTGCTGGCAACATTCGCCAGCGTTTTTACAACCGCAAGAGACCGTTGCCACATTGTGCATGGGGATCGTGAAGGCCACGAGCCATATCAGCGTGTGTGCGATGATACTCTTGGTGATCCACATGACGGAATTGCCCTTGGCTCTTCCCTTTCATTAGACGGGAAAGAGTTCATTCGTGTTTATCGGCGAAGCCGACAGCGGAGAAGAGAAGAAACTGAAAAGCCGGGGCGATTGCCTCCACAACGGGCGTCGGAGTTTGAAGAGAGCGGGGTGGGCCGTCAAGGCCAGTTGCGCACATCTCTTGGACCCTTGGACTTAGCCGAGTTTGCGGTGTGCGGCAACTTTTTCTGGCGTGCCAGTAATTGACATCCGCACGTGAGGAACAGCCGTGAAAACGGCGGCAGCATGTAGCCGGCGGCGTGAGCCGGTGGATAACCAGTTGTGAAGAACCGAGCCGCGAAAGCGGCGACAGCACAAAGAATCGAGCAACATGCCTCAACTGCTGTCGCCGCTCGCGCAGCTTGACGAGAGAACATCCGTCGACCCGCGGACTGGCACCCGCGGCTCCATTGTTAAGCTCGCCATGAATTCTGGCCGCACACGATTTAACCCAGTTTGGGCTTGGACTCGCAAAGGGTGATATGATGGGAGTCCGCATTCACGATTGGAGATTCCCTATGATTCGATGGTGCCTTATCGCGCTGGCTTGTTGGTTCCTCCCGCCGATCGGTCTTGATGCGGCGGACGATGTTGCTAACGAGCAAAGAACTCCCAAGAAGACTGCCGACCTTGTTCTCACTGGAGGCAAGGTGATCACCGTGGATAAAGAACTGCCGCAGGCTCAGGCGGTTGCTGTGGGGGGTGATCGGATCGTTGCGGTCGGTACGGAGCAGCAAATTGCATCCTTCATTGGCTCAAAGACCCAAGTCTTGAAGCTCAAGGGTCGTCTGCTGGTTCCCGGGTTTATTGAAGGGCACGGACATTTCTTGGGTTTGGGGCAGGCCAAGCGGATGCTTGATCTGACCAAGGCCAAAACTTGGGACGAGGTGATCGCGATGGTCGCGGCCGCGGCGAAGCGGGCGGAAGACGGCGAGTGGATTGTCGGCCGTGGCTGGCATCAAGAAAAGTGGTCACGCCGGCCCGAACCGCACGTCGACGGATATCCCACGCATACGGCTCTCAGCCGCGTTTCGCCCACGAACCCGGTGCTACTCACCCATGCCAGTGGGCATATGTGTTTCGCCAATGCGCGGGCCATGCAGCGGGCGCGGATCACGCGCGACACCAAAGCGCCGGAAGGAGGCGAGATCGTGCGCGATGCAGCGGGCGACCCCATCGGCGTCTTTCGCGAGACGGCCCAAGCGCCGATTCATTCGGCCCGCTCTGCCGCGTTACAAAGCAGGACCCGCGATCAGCGGCAGGCCGATCTGCTTCGCGTCGTGGAATTGGCGATGGCCGAATGTCTGGAAAATGGCGTCACGAGCTTCCAGGATGCCGGCTCGTCGTTTTCGACCATCGATGCGTTTCGGCAATTGGCCGACGCGGGTCAACTCAAAGTGCGGCTGTGGGTCATGGTCCGCGCCGGAAATGGCGAACTGGCCCGCCGGCTGCCAGAATACCGCCTGACCGGTGTGGGAAATCACCATCTTACCGTGCGCGCGATAAAACGGTCCATCGACGGCGCGTTGGGAGCGCACGGCGCGTGGCTGCTTGCGCCTTACGAAGATCTACCCGAAAGCATCGGACTGAATACTGCGTCCATCGCCTCGATTCGCGAGACAGCCCGCCTGGCACGCAGGCACGACTTTCAGCTTTGCGTGCATGCGATCGGTGACCGGGCGAACCGCGAGACCCTGAACATCTTCGAGTCCGTGCTGAAGGGCGACATCGAAAAGAGCAACGACGACAAGTCCGATCGGCGTTGGCGAATCGAACACGCGCAGCACTTGCACCCGACGGATATTCCTCGCTTTGGAAAGCTGGGCGTCATCGCCTCGATGCAGGCCATCCACTGCACGTCGGATGCCGTGTTTGTCGTCCAGCGCCTCGGTCAACGCCGAGCGGGCGAGGGCGCTTATGTATGGCGAAGTTTGATTGATTCCGGAGTCGTCCTATGCAACGGCACCGACGCACCCGTCGAGGACATCAGCCCGATCAAGTGTTTTTATTCGTCCGTGACCCGCAAGCTATCGACGGGCGTTGAATTCTTTCCGGAACAATGCATGACTCGCGAGGAAGCCTTGCGCAGTTACACACTCCAGGCCGCCTACGCCGCGTTCGAAGAAGATCTAAAAGGATCGATCACGCCCGGCAAACTAGCGGATCTGGTGGTCCTCTCACGCGATATCATGAAGTGCCCCGCCAACGAGATCCCCAACACCAAGGTCGACATGACGATCGTGGGGGGCAAGATCGTGTTCAAGCGATAGGAGCGGGGCCAAGAGGGAGACGAGGCTGCATCATTGGCCAAAGGCCATCGTCACCGTAGCCTAGGGCAACGCCCTAGGAAGGAATTGGCCACGCCTTGCCGGTTGGCTGAAAGCCATACTCACCGACCCCGAGTGAATATGGCCTTCAGCCAACGAGGCGCTATTCCATATCGACCTGGGGCGTTACCAGCTTCGCCGGCGCTGCCCCAGGCTACGGTGACCATGGCCTTCCGCCAAAAATTCCTTAGGGCGTTGCCCTGCAAGGGCGAAACAACCAAATCCGGTCAGCATGCGAAAGCGCGATCAAGAGAAGAGAGTTGGCCAGGAGAAGCACGAGAAGACACGAAGAGAAAAAACGTAACCGAACCGTATCTGTTTTTTCGTGTGTTTTTGTGCTTCTCGTGGCCAGGTGCCGCGCCGTTGTGTCGCCCGGTTCGGGCTTGTTTGATTCGGGCTGGTTCTTTGTCACAGCTAAGAATTAGGGTTAGTTGAGTTCGCCAGGGGTGCCACTCTACGCCGTGAACCGAA
>JAJDEH010000427.1 GCA_029259935.1 Planctomycetota bacterium | reverse complement strand
CTGATCATGGAACTGGCTGACAAGGCGAACCCATATGTTGAAGAAAATGCTCCATGGGAATTGAGAAAGGATATCGTGACACCCGCTTGGGCGCACGCTGCCATGAGCGGAGGGCTGCAGCCGACGCGCCCAAAGCACACCACACCGTCCAGGTTGTGGAGCGGAACACGCAAGCGGTTTTCGCGTTCGATCCGCACGACGATCGCTTGCCCGTCTTTCTTCAGATAGGCTCCTTCCGTGGTGACAAACAAGGTGTTGAGGTGCTTTTTCATTCGAGCTGTGAATCGTCCACGGCGACAAAGTTTAGATGGTCGGTTTCCGGCGCGATCGAGCTTAGGTGCGTGGCCAACGAACGTGACACAAACGCCGACGCGCCGGTTTTGAATCGAAACGCATCAGGCAAACACAAATGCAGCAGCGAGCATTGGTCACATTTTGGCTCGCGAACGGCAGTCGGAGTTTCCCGTTCGGCGATCATCTGGTGCAACCGCTGGGCCTTTTGTTGAGTCACTTCACGTAGCGCCGGATCGAATTGGACTTCGGTCCGACGTTTTCGTTTGCCGTAAAACAGTTGGCCGCTGTCAATTTTGCAATCCAGCATTTCTTCCAAACAGACCGCTTGGGCGCACAATTGCACGCGGTCGCTATCGTCTCTTTTGGGTTTGCCCCGTTTGTATTCGATGGGAGTAATCACTTTATCGCTGGCAAACTCCACCACGTCCGCCTGGCCGTACAAGCCGAGCGAATAGGAGTGCAAACGCAGGCCCCGGGCGATCCGCACGCCGTCTACATTCCGCACGGTGTCCAAATGCGCCTTGTCATGCAAATGCCGCCCTTCGACCGTCAGCCGATTTTCAGCCCACAGCCGCTCGACATGAATCAGCGCGCACTGCCGCTCGCAGAATATTAAATGCTGCAAAGCGGAGATCGGCAGTAGCTGGTCTTCAGAGTACATCGAGTGTTTTTTTGACAGGATCTACAAGATCAACAGGATGAATATGCACGAGAATTAGACTTATCCTGTCAATCTTGTTCATCATGTCCCTATATTTTGTCCTCGTGTCCGTCTTGTTCATCGTGTCACTCTTCGCGCATGCGCAGAGTTTTGAACTTCCGCTTCACTTCAACCTTGTCGGGCCCAAAGTTAATCAGCAAGCCATTTTCCATTTTTGTGGCGGTGAGATAATTCACAAGCTGAACTTCATGCGCCGTCGTCAAACTGGCCACGGACTTTAGCTCTAGAATCAGGTTCGATGCGACGAGCATATCAGCGACAAAGTTGCCCACGACGTGGTCACGATAACTGACTTGAACGGGTGCCTGAGTTTGGAATGGCAAGTCGAGTTCCTTGAGTTCAAGGGCCAAGGCGTTTTCGCAAACCGACTCGAGAAAACCGAAACCCAGCGTATTATGAAGTCGAAACGCGGCACCGATGACCTTCTCGGTCAGCGCGTTGATGTCCATGGTCTTTGTTCCTTCAGGTTGACAGGATCAACAAGATGGACAGGATGGCGACGCACCAGGAACAGCCACCTATCTTGTCAATCCTGTTCATCATGTCCAAAACCCGATGCTTTTTGTCAAAACTTCCGATGAATTGAAACTCCCGATGGCACGTTGTCTTCATCGATGGAAACTTCATAGTTAGCGAATGACCGCGGCGGTTCATCAGGATTGGGACGCGAGACAGTAACTCGTTGTTGGAGTTGATGCGCCGGCGCGTTTCCCAGCGGTTCGTTGTGTTCAAAAACAACCAACGCTTGGGGAGCCATCTGGCCGCGACTAGCGGATCGGTCCAATTCAAACATCTTTTCAAGTGATTGCCAAAACAGCGACAAGTCGTCGTCCGAGAATCCTGTTTGCCTTGCAAAGAACGGATTGACGAATCCATGGCAGCGATAGAGTCCGTAAGGGACCGTGAACTTGCGGCCCATTGTTCGGTTGTCGCCATCTTGCTTTTCGGCTTCTTGTTCCGTTGCAACGGCGCATCGTGTGATCGCGTGTTCAAGTGAAACAATCGGATCGACACTTCTTGCAAATGCCATCTGAATTGGGCCGCGGACCTGTCCGCAGTTGACTTTGGTACTCATTACGGCACCGAAGGCGCGCACGTCAAAGAAGTTCTGACACATCCATTGGCGGCACTTTTCAACCTCAGGTTGCTTTGCTTTTTTCGGGTCCAGCTTCAGGGCCTGGTACGCTCGTTCGTGCTGGTTGTTAAGAACGGCGCGTTCCTTGACGTAGATTTCGAATGGCGGTGTTTCCTCCCTGATGGTACCGACGAAGTTTCGGACCTTGCGTTTCAGACAGACGTCGGTTACCAGGCCATGGCCTGTTTCCGGATCCACCCGTGGCAGATTGCCGGCATCCGGATCACCGTTGGGGTTGCCGTCCGTAACATCAAAAAGCAAGACGAAATCGTAGCGATGGTTCATTTCGGTTTCCTTTAGTCTTGTTATCAATCCGCGAATTTTCCACGACTCTCATTTGGCCGTGGGCCCGTAAGTTCGAATGGGAGAAGGACGTGTCTGTTATTGCAGTTCCTCGTTAGGCGATGCACCGTCTTTTGTCTTCTTGGTGAAAAAGTCTTGCCGCTGGTGATAGTAGCCAATCGCAAACAAGCCTTGATCGCTTAGGCCGAGATGACTCGGAAATGCGTCAATGCGCCCCATGATTTCCTGCATCCGTTTGTCCGTGACAACTTTCCGTCCAACCGAAAGCTTTCCCAAGTGGTGCTGGTTGAGTCGAATTAAGCGAGGGAACACGGATGCTGGTGTCGACGAAGCGGCCCCGAAGTAACGATCCTTGATAGTGGCATTTAGACCTGGAAGTGCGTCTTCCTGCGCCCGTTCCAACGAGGCAAACAACCGACCGAGGTGGTACGAAGATTCAGTACGTTCTGTATCGAGCATGATTGAAATCCCCTTCTGAAAGTTGTGATTTAAAATGGCCTTGATCGTGGCCGCCCGCAGATGCCCTATTTCCCGATCGGCACGGATTCGGCGAACAATCGCCGCAAGCAATGCATCGGGGTACCGGTCGCCGGTCAACACCGCACGTAGCAAGGCACCCCCGAGTAAAGGTTGGACGTCTTTCGATTCGCGAGCGGTTTGAGCAAGAATCAACCACAGCGGAATTACGTCTCGGTCCTTCGCTCCACGCGCAATCTCCAGGCGGCGTTGGTGCCCGGCGACTCGCTCGATTAGCTCGCCCGCCGTGCTACTGATCCAAAACCGTACTGATAATCGCGATGCGTTTGGTGAAATCCCGAGGACATAAAAACCGACGCCCGCATCTGGCGGTTTTGCTTCGCCCAGAGAAACTCGCCGAAGCATGTTGCCGATTTCAGCAGCTCGGCTTTCATCCTCGAATGAAGAGTTGTCGAGTCCAAACGAAAAGATGTCCTCCGCTTCGATCGATCGATCCGCCCAAAATACGCATGTCGTGTCGCCGATCTGAACTTTGCGCCCGGACTCTCTTCTAAGCAAGCGATTTAGAGCCGTCGTGTATTTGAACGCGGCACTCTCGCTAACGGGGGCGTTATAGCTTTGCGTTTTCTCGTAACTGGTGAATGCATCGTCGTTAAACGAAACAATCGAAGCGCCGGATGTTTGAGCGTCGCGAACGCCCTTGACGACCGGGTGCAATCGCGCGAGCGGCTCTTTCTTACCCGTGATCAAGCAGATTCCATTCGATGTTGCGTCATCGAATTCCGCGCTGGTCCTTATCCAAACTTCGCGGACGGCGGGCACTTCATGAATGTATTGGCTGTTGCTCCGCACACGAAAAACGCCGAACCCCGTCCCGATATTCTCAAGCAACTGGTTTTGTTCATCGGTCAAATCCATAGGCTTCCACTTCTCAAAAAACTGGACCAATGACTGATACTCAGGACCACAAGACTCGCGTCCAAGTTGTTCGTGAAGTTCTCTGCACGCCGAAAAACACTTGGCGACTCGCTCAACCTTCTTCACGCGAGTTGCCTTCGCGGATTCAGACTCACTTTCAGGCCCAGTGGCGAGTTCCTTGGGGATCCAACCGAGCAGGTACTCGGCTTTGTCCCAAAGAAACATGGCCTTAACTCCGCTTGTGCGTTTGCTGTACGGCAGTCGCATCAGTCGCGGAGTCGGTTTTTTGCCAGTTGTGTCCCGTATATCCTGAATCGCATGAAGCGAGCCGTCTGTTTCAATCACGACTTCAAAACTGATTTTTTGCGGCGCGAATCCCTGCCGCGAGATTTCCTGACTTGGGTCGTCGGCAACACGATCGTAATAGTCACATAACTTTTGCAAAATCATGCTTTCACCTCTCCGTCATGAAACGTCGGAACGTCAAGGACGCCGTCTTGCAGGGTCGCGCGGAAGAAATGCGGCGTCATGTTGTTCTCAAAGTCAATGTCGTGAAGCATGTAACCCAGATCCCGCTGCCCTTGCAGTGCTTCATGAGCCGTCGGCGGATCGCCGTCATGCCAGGAGAAGTCGGCAACGAATTCGCGGCAACCGAAATACGGGCGATGAAAACACTGCCCCTTGGACGCGCGACGTTTGAACATCTCATAGTGCTTTTGCGGCGGATCATCTCCGCTTAGTACCACGTAGTGTGCATCAATTAGGTAATCAACGTCCTTCAGAATGGTTGCCGCCCGTTGTTGCCGGTCTTCTTCGATCACCTGCGCCAACATCGTTGTCTTTTCACCGGATAAGTACGATTTCAGAGTTCTGTCGGAAGGTCCAACACCGCCGAGTTCATTTCGTCGGACGTTGGTAAATCGAATTGGCTTCAGCACGTGGATTTTCCGAATTACCCAACGGACTTGTGGTTTCCAATAAATGGCTTCCAATATTCCGCGCGCCGCGGACGGAGTCATGACGTCGTAGCTGACGCGCTCTACCTTCATTTCCGGCCGGGTGAAACAACCAAATTCGCCCCAAACTCGAAGAAAAACACGGTTCTTTTCGATGTTCATGCCTAGTCCCTTGTACTGTTTCGTGAATAGCCTTAAGAACTTGTGCCGCCCGTGGCAGTCAAATGATGGTGTCCTCAACGGGCAAAACGCCGTCCGCTTTTTCCAGCCGCAAACCGAGTCGGTCATCGTATAGATGCCGTTGCGTCAGAACCCAACGTTCATGCCTTTTGTCGACTGCTCCGGCTTGCTGCAGTTGCTCGAATTCATGTTGTCGAACTTGAATTGAGTATCGCTGCAGCTTTCGCCAAGTTTCGCGGTAGATGGCCGACGTTGGATTCTCAAGTTGTTTTAAGATTTTTTCGCCCTCTTCTTCCCACGGGACCAAGATCGCTTCGGTCTCGTCTCGAATGAAGCGGTAGCGATCCGCGATCTGCCGAAAGTTGAACTGGATCTTGTTCGGTTGATTGCCAACTGCTTCAAGCACTTTGTGCTGATCCCAAGCCGACGATTTCTTCCAATAGTGAAGCTGGAAATATCTTTCGATGGCCGCCGGCGCAAGCAGGTCGTCAAATTCGCCTAGAAGTTCTTTTGCACTGTCCGAGCTTTGTCTTAAAAAACCAACGGGTGGCGGTTTCTCCGCATCAAAGAAAACGACTCGTCCGGAATCCAAAGACCCCTCGCGATTACACCGGCCCGCGGCTTGTGCCAATGAGTCAAGGCCACAGCTTGCACGATAGACAACAGGAAAATCAACGTCGACGCCCGCTTCAATCAACTGAGTGCTAATAACCCGACAGGTTAGTTCTTCTTTCAGCCGCCGCTTGATTGTGTCGAGTGTTTGCTGGCGATGTGCCGCGCACATGCGAGTGCTGAGATGGAAGCTCGCATCGTCCTGCTCAAGACGGCTGAAAAGCTCGGCCGCATGCGGGCGCGTGTTGACTATGCATAGGACTTGCGGTTCCGATTCCAGCTCGTTGGCAAGCCGACCGTCATCGATTGTCCCGGCGACGGTCACTTGCGTACGTCTCAACGACTGGTGCAACTCGTTCGAATCGTCAACAATCGGTCGAATCTCGTTTAAACCAATAGGGAAATCTGCGCGCCAATTGAGGGCAGGCTGGGTCGCGCTGCAAAGTACAACACTGCATTCATACGATTCAACCAATTCCCGCAGGGCCAGCAATGTTGGCTTGAGCAACTCGACTGGAAGTGTTTGAGCTTCATCAAGAACAATGACACTTCTTGCCAGGCGGTGAAGCTTGCGGCATTTGGATGTCCGGCTGGCGAACAGTGACTCAAAGAGTTGGACGTTGGTTGTAACAATCAGCGAGGCATCCCAGTTTTCCGCTTGCAACCGATTGGTATTGGATTCAACCTTCGGGTCCAAGCTGCTGTGGTGCTCCAATACGACGTCCGGGCCAAGCCCCACAAAGATGTCGCGATAGACCTCGGCGTTCTGCTCAATGATGCTAGTAAAGGGGATGGCGACGACAATTCGATCGAAATGGAAGGCCGTTGCATGCCCGAGTGAAAATCGGAGCGACGCGATGGTTTTACCACCTCCCGTGGGGACGCAAAGCGAGAAAAATCCCGGTGGCAATGTGGCCTTCTTCTTGCAGTTCTCGCCAAGGTTTCTTCGAATCGTGTTGACTCGTGTCTGTTTGGCTCGGCCTTGGATTTTTTCGATGTGAGTTTCGAGATGCCCTACAAGATCTGTGAGTGATGATCTATTTTTCGGTCGCTCCACTCCACGTTCCGGTGACATAAAGGACTCAGTTGCCAGGAAATCAGCATCAACAAAGGCCGAAAATATCATCCGAATCCAAAACGCCACGCGAAACGCAGCAACGTCGTGTTCGTGTTTTCCGACCGTCTGGAATCGCGGCATCGGCGGAAACTCGCGGTCGACCAATTCTGGTGGTGCATTGCCACGCCAATCCGGCACTTCTTTCTGAAGCCGCAGTTTGAGACCAGATTGACTTTGCCCGTCATCCCAATCTGGCAGTCCTGCGTGGTGTCCGGCAAAACAATATGCCAAAAGGTGACCAGGCAGCTCAAATAATTCGACCGCCAATTTGGCAGCGGCAGTCGAATGGTCTACGCGCCCTTTAACTTCGGCCTGATGAGGGTCAACCGTCTGGTCCGCACTCTTGTTCGCGGCCAGAATGTACGATTGAAACGCGTCGGAGTACTTCCCCAAGTCATGCCACCTTCCCAGCAAGTCGCCCCAAGCTTCGAGATCGGGATGAATTCGCTTGAGGAACCGTGCGCAGCGAGTTGCGACTCGCTCCTCATGCTGCGCCATGGTTTCCCATTTTTCTGGCGGTTGGTTTTCCAAGCTATGCGCGTACGGGTTCATCTCGAAATGCCCCTACTGCCGTTGACCCAATGAAACGTTCGAGCGAAAAAAGGAAACGTTCGAGCGAAAAAAGTGGTATGGCTGTCGCCTAGGGCGACACGATATCTTTCGCTATCGCTCTCAAAAACAGTTCGATAGGTGTTGATGTTTGCTTGCACTGCCGTACCCCATTAATCTTGGATCATTCTTACCGAAATTAATGTCCTTGTCACGCTGCTTTCCTGCTAGATTTTGTGGGGATAAGAATAGCCGGCGCCGTGACACGTTGGGTCACTCGCGTCATAAAACAAGATATCTGCGGAAAGTACACCTCCGAATGATCTAGAGAACATTGCGCGCGGTGAATTCGAAGGGCAATCTGAGGAGCAAAAATGGGTGCCGATGCTGTGATTGTATTCTATGGGATACGCGAAATAGTTCCCCCTGACGATGAGGAACTTCTCGAATCGCTTGACTCAGGTACGCACCCGTTGCTCATTGCAGCACGCAGCGTCGGCTTTGATTCCTGGTGGGGGCACTTTACTGACGGTTCTGACTATCACGTACTCATCGGAAAACGACTTGGCGTGTTTGGTGTTGAAAATGATTGCGCCGCGTCCCTGAATTCCGATGTCCTGTTAAACATGATTCAGGATGTCCGAGCCGCTTTGGAATCTACGGACATCGCCGGTGTTCCGGCGCTGCACTGTCAATTGGAAGCACAATACTGAATTGCCTTGACTACCGGCAGTGTGCGCGGGCGGTGCCGACTTCATCTCCGCCAAAGAAGATCACGGGTCTTAATTGCGAGGCGCTGGCAGAGCCGGAACAGCCAGTGGCACACGAATTCCAAACCCGACAGTGCACTCGGTCCCACGTTTTGAAATTTTGGTATTCAGGTTTTGAATTTGTTTCGGATTTCGATATTCGGATTTCGGATTTTGCATATTCTTCAATAGGCACGCGCGGCGCGGTTCAGATTTATCCCCCAGCTAACGCTGGAGGCTCGCCGTCGTTCTGCCTTCGACATTCCTTGTTCGATATTCGATATTCATCTGGCCACCATCCGGGATTTGTGCGCGAAAAAAAAGAGATGTCGGGATTGCGGGTACTTGGTAAAATGGAAGTTGGGCGGCGGTGTTCCTCCAATTGGCGGTGTTCGTCGAGTTGGCGAAAACACCGGGGCACAAGCTGCGTTAACTTGGATCGGATGCGGCCAGGGCGGAAGTTCGGCCGGATCGCTAAGAATGCTGCGCCTGAACGCTTGCGGAATTGCAAACGTTTTTCCACCGCGCGGCGGACCATGGAGCAAGGAGACGACGGATTTCGATGTCGCACAAGTGTATTCATCCCAAGCGGTTAGCAACTGAAGCTCGGCGCGGTTTCCAGTCGCCAAGCAGTTCGTTGCACTCGGCCGCCGTATGTTACAAACTAACAACTGCCCCGCTTCGATCTGCTGCTGTCCCGGCTTCGCCCGCCGTCACTCGATCGAACCAATTCCCGCCTGTAAATGAGATTTAGCGAAGGTACCTTCATGTTATTCAGATTGCCGGTCCGCTTGATGATCTTCGTTGCCCTGTCGTTGTTCGCGATCCACAATACGTGCGAGGCGCGTTTTACATTGGTCAAGAACGGCCAAGCGCTCTGCCAGATCGCCGTCGATCAACAAGGCGTCACGGGAGACGGCACCGCGGTCATGCATGACGCTGGCCAATGGCTGGCCAAGTGCATCGAGAAATCCTCCGGCGCAAAAATCGAAATTGTCGATCAGCCGGGCGATTCGCCGTGTGTGATTATTGCACGCGCCGATGCCTATCCGGAAATCGCGGCCGAAGCCAGCTTCAAGTCCAAAGCCTACGATGCCTTTTGTATTCGTAGCGAGGACGAGCGGTTATATCTGCTGGGGAACAGCGAAGTGGCCGCCCGACATGGCGTGGCGGCGCTGCTGCGACATCTTGGCTTCCGCTGGTATGCGCCCTCTCCGCACTGGCACATTGTTCCCTCATCAGAGAACATTGCCATCGATCTGAATCTCGTGGGTGAACCGAAGCTTGTGCATCGTGGTATCTGGTATGCCTATGCGGGCGGCGACAAGGAACTGATGGAAAACTATCGCCGCTGGGGTGTGGCGAATCGGTTGAGCGTCAAGTCGGTCATCCGCACCGGACACAGTTACGGCAACATCATTGGCCGCAACAAAGAAGTGTTCGAGCAACATCCGGAATACTTCGCGCTGTTGGCCGATGGCAGTCGCGACAACCGGCGATCGATCAACGCGCGCAAGTTCTGCTTCAGCAACCAAGGCTTGATTGATCTCGTCGTGCAGGATCGCATCCAGTTGCTTGAAGAATATCGTCGAGCGAATCCGGCGGCCTACATGGTCTCGGTCGATCCGTCCGACGGTGAAGGGACGTGTCATTGCGACGACTGCGCGAAGATCGGCACGACGACCGATCGCGTGATGCACTTGGCCAATCATGTGGCGCGAGGACTGCGGGCGAAGTATCCCGATGCTTGGGCCGGACTATACGCATACAGCAGCCACCGCTTGCCGCCGACGATCGATGTCGAACCCAATGTCTATGTTCAAGTCGCCATGGGATTCAATCGCACGCAATACACGCTGCCGGAACTGGTCGAACGTTGGTCGCAAAAAGTTGGGGCGATTGGTTTGCGAGAGTATTACGGCGTGGAAGCATGGGATTGGGGCTTGCCGGGACGCATGCGAGGCAGCCGCGCCGAGTATCACAATAAGTGGATTCCATTTTACGCCGAGCGAAAGTTGAATGCGGTCAACGCCGAGACGAACGCCAATTGGGGCGGACAGATGTTGGGATTATACGTCGCGTCGCAGTTGATGTGGGACCCAACCGTTGACACCAAAGCGATGGCGGACGAGTTCCATGAACAGTGTTTTGGTCGGGCGGCCGAGCCGATGCGGGCGTTGTTGTCCGCCTTCGACCAGTCGCCGCCGCTGCGTTCCGCGACACTCGTACCCATGTTCCGCCTGTTGGATGATGCCCGGAAAGAAGCAAGGCAGCCAGCGATCAAACGGCGGATTACCGACATGATGGCGTACTTGGTTTATGTCGCGAAGTTCCGCGACTTTGATTTGGTGCGCAGCCGACGTCCGGCGCGCGACGGCCAATACTACGACGCTTTGCGCCCGCTGATGCAATATGCGTGGCGCATGCGGATGCGCGACGTCGTTCACTATTACGCTTTGGCCCGCCGACTATGCAATGGATTGCCGGTGCAAGACAAACGCCTCGACTTTTATATGTTCAACAAGGACGCGACGCCGGTTTGGATGAATGGCGAGCAACTCTCGGACGATGAAGTTGCGGAGCTGTTCGGCGAATATTTTCAGCGGCTGCAATCGGACGGCGATCCGGTGGTGACCTATTCGCGATACTTCGAACCGGTGCGGCCACCGGGCGACGACGCCGGTTCGAGCCATCAGCATTTGCAAAAACAAGACGGCGTCGCGACGTTTCGCAACCGGCTGACCGGCTATCTGATTCCCGGCGGCAAGCAGACTATTCGATTCGGTGTCGCGCCGACAAGCCGTTCAGCGGAGTTCACGGTTTACCTGCGCGGCGACACAGTGCTCTTCCAGGAAAGCTACAAGAAGAGCGACGAGTTTCAAACGGTCGAAATCGAACTTCCCAAGGCGAACGAATATCGCGTGCTGATCACGGGCAGCGTGAAGTTGCGAGTTCCGCGCGAAACGCCGTTCGTCTTCGAAGCCTCCGCCGCGAAGCCGGCATGGATCGATTACAGTGGACCGCAATATTTCTACGTCCCCAAAGGCGCGAAGGAACTGGTCGTCGACGCGAATCCGCGGTTGAGCATCTTCATGCCGGGCAAGAAGGATCGCATCGATGTTGTCCCGGCGAATCGCGCTGCGGACAAGGACTACGTGGTTATCAAAGTTCCGCCCAATGCGGCGGGGAAGGTGTGGCACACTTCAAGCCAAACGCGCGGCCAGTTTTCGTTAATGAACATCCCGCCATTGATGAGTTTTCATCGCGACACGATTTTCGTCCCACGCGAAGTAGCCGAAGCCGACCAACTGACAACAAAACAGTAATGCTACTTCTTGCGTCGTTGAAACGGTTCGCTCTTGACGATCTCGACGATGAGAGTCGAGAAACGATAGTCGTCTTTTTCCAGCGCCTTGATGATCTTGTCGACGGCACACTTGTCGTAATACTCCAGGCCGCGGCCCAAAGCGTACGTCAGCATTTTTTCGGTAAGGGCGCGAACAAAATCATCTCGTTTCGTTTTCAACAAAGCCGCTTGCATTTGCCGTGGGCCCAGAAAGCGAACGCCGAAGAATTCGCCCGAAGCGTCGATCGCGCCTTCGCCGTCGCGCGTCCGCCAGCGGCCAATGGCGTCGAAATTTTCCAAGGCGAATCCAAGCGGGTCCATTTGCTGATGGCACGAAGCACAATTGGGATCGCTGCGATGCTGCTCCATCCGCTGCCGCAGGGTTCCCGTTAATTGCTCTTGATCATCTAGTTCCATCACATCAGGCGCTGGCGGCGGTGGCGGGGCATTGAGCAAGTTCTCCAAAATCCACTTTCCGCGTTTGACGGGCGAAGTGCGCGTCGGATTGGAAGTGATCGTCAGGACACTGGCATGCGTTAGCAGTCCGCCGCGATTGGTGCCGTTGAGTGACACCTTTTGAAAGTCGCTGCCGCTTATCCCGCTCACTCCATAGTGCTTGGCCAACGCCTCGTTTAGAAACGTATAGTCGGCGCGCAGCAGATCCAATAGCCCGCCATCTTTGCGCAAGACTTCATTGAAGAACAGCAACGTTTCCATGCGCATCGCTTCGGCAAGCTGGGCAGTGAAACTTGGGAACAGCCGGCTGTCGGGACGCAAGGTTTCAAGATTGCGTAGCTGCAGCCATTGCTCGGCGAAGTTCACGATCAACGTGCGCGAGCGCGGCGAGTTGACCATGCGAATGGCGTGGCGTTCGAGAGAATCGTCCTGCCGCAAACGGCCGCTGTGAGCATCGGCGAACAATTGCTGATCGGGCATGCTGCTCCACAAAAAGTACGACATGCTGCTCGCCAATTCATAATCGCTGAGGCCATAGTTGCCGTGTTGGTCGATTTTGTCGGAAGGCATTTCGACCTTGAACAGAAAGTGCGGCGAAACAAGGATCGCTTGCAAAGCTAACTGAATGCCCGCCTCGAAGTTGTCGCCCTTCTGCTCGGCTAAATCGGTAAATCGCAACAGGCGGTCGACTTCGGCGGTAGTTGCCGGCCGGCGGTACGCGCGGCTGGCCAGACGCCGCAAGACACGTCCCGATGCGTCACGTCGCGTCACGCCCGCGCCCGGCGTGGAAATCACAATCGCGCGGTGGCTGGCCGGAAGGTTGGGCGGTCGATAGTCGAGAGGGCCTCTTACTTCCAAATGCTGAACCACGAGGTTGCGGTCGCGTTGTTGGGGGTTCTTGGCTTTGGGGTTGTAGTAGTCGTTCGTGAACGCCAATGCGATCTTGCGTTGGCCGGCCTTGAGGCGAATTTTGGCGACATAACCGCGCGGCTTGGCCCGAACCGCGGCGACCGTGAACTTTTGCCGAGTCTTGCCGTCAATCAGCAAATTCATTTGCACCTTTTGCGGACCGGCTTGGTCGCCGTAGGCCGTGGTCCGAAACTCGTACTCGCCTGGAACGGGAAGTTTGATTTGCGTGTGCATCGCGCCGTTGGCAAACAAACCGCGAGCGCGCTGCTGCATGACTTGGCTCTTACCCGCTTGCAGGTCCGCGCCGAAAATCTTGCGGACCAACGGCATGGAGACCCCTTCGGTGGCGATCGCTTTTTGGGAGATTTCTTCCGCCGCCGTGAGATACTTTTCCATCAATAGCGGCGGCAGCGAAAGCACGTCGCCAATGTTGTCGAAACCGTAACCGACGTCGTCGCCGGGGAAATCGGCCGCCGGTTCGTAGTCGACACCAACCAGATCGCGAATCGTGTTGCGGTACTCCGTCCGATTCAGACGCCGGATTGTGGGCCGCCCCGGGTTATGCAAGTTCTGACAATCAATGTTGTTCAGCAGATCATCAAGCCAAGAAACGATTCGTTGCCGTTCGGCGTCGGAAGGCTGGTCCATTTCCGGCGGCGGCATCTTTTTCGTTTGGAGATTCCGCAGGACTTTCAACCACCTGGTGCGGCCTTCGAGGATCGCCTGGCTGGTGCGGAATTCGGCCAAGTTCAAATCGGCTTCCGCGTCGTCCGGATTGTGGCAGTCCAGACAGTATTTTTTCAGCAGTGGCTGGATGCTGCTTCTTAAGACACGGTCCCGCTGCTCTTGGGCGGATGCCTTCGTAGCGATGCCGAACAGCAAGGCGGCGGCGAGAAGAATGACAATGCTGCGCGTGAGCGACATTGTGATACTCTCCTTGCCTTGCTGAGGTTGTAGAAGATCTCTTTCGCTAGTGCCCCTGCATGGCGTGCGCGCGGGCCATGGCATCCTCGGCCAGTTGAATGTACTGCTGATTCTGAGTGCCCGCGAAGGCGCGTTGGAAAGTCACGCTCATCGCGGTGAAGTTGAAGGCGTCCGTTGGTTCAAGTTCGCAAGCACGCTGACCATGCTTGACCGCTTCCTCGTGTTTGCCAACCTTGCCGTAAGCGACGGCCAGCGCTAGATGCGCCAACACGTGCGACTCATCCGCCTCAAGCAATTCGATCAACTTGGCAATCGCTTCGTCGTACTTTTCTTCATCCTTGAGCTTTTCGGCTTCGTTATATAACTGGGAAGTGTCGGACACAGTCTCGTCTCCCGAAAGAGCATGTAAAGGAATAAGTTGTGGTGCAGGCGTCCCGCCTGCCTATTGCAGCCGAGACGGCTGCACCACAATTAGGAAGCGTCTGCCGCCAGCCGCGGTTATGCATTATTCAACGCCGCCTGAGCCGCCGCAAGGCGAGCGATGTGAACGCGGAACGGCGAACAACTCACGTAATCGAGTCCGGTTCGGTGGCAAAAGTCAATCGACGCCGGGTCGCCGCCGTGTTCGCCACAAATCCCGATCTTCAATCCCTTACGTGCACCGCGTCCCTTTTGCACGCCCATTTCCACCAGTTGGCCGACGCCGGTCGTATCCAGCGACTGGAACGGATCGACGTGCAAAATTTCCGATTTGAGATAATCGGGCAAAAAGCTGTTCACATCGTCGCGGCTGTAGCCGAACGTCATTTGCGTCAGGTCGTTCGTGCCGAAACTGAAGAAATCGGCGTACTCGGCGACTTCGTTTGCGGTCAGCGCCGCGCGAGGGATCTCGATCATCGTGCCAATCTTGATGTCCAAGTTGCCGCTAAATCCTTTTTCGTCGATGACCTTCGTGATCGTCTCTTCGGTTTTGCCTCGCAAGATGCGCAGTTCCGCCGCCGTGCCAACCAAGGGAATCATGATTTCCGGATGGGCGTCGACGTCTTTTTCATGGCAAGCAATCGCGGCTTCGACAATCGCCCGGACTTGCATTTCGAGAATCTCGGGATAGGTCACGCTGAGGCGGCAACCGCGGTGTCCCAGCATGGGATTGGACTCGTGCAATTGGGACACACGAGACTTCACGGTGTCGACGCTAATTCCCAAAGTGTCGGCGACGGCCTGTTGGCTTGTTTCGTCGTGCGGCAGGAATTCGTGCAGCGGCGGATCCAACAGCCGAATGGTCACCGGCAATCCGTTCATGGCGGTTAGAATGCCTTCGAAGTCGGCTCGTTGGTGCGGCAGCAACTTGGCCAGCGCGGCGCGGCGTTTGTCCTCTTCTTCCGCCAGGATCATTTCCCGCATCGAGGTAATGCGATCCTCCTCGAAGAACATATGTTCGGTTCGGCACAGGCCGATTCCTTGAGCGCCGAAATCACGAGCGCGTTGCGAGTCGGCCGGAGTGTCGGCGTTGGTTCGAACTTGCAGTGTGCGGTACTTGTCGGCCCAATCCATCACCATCTGAAAATCGCCCGACAACGTGGGCTCCTGTGTCGTGATCGAGCCGGCCATGATCTCACCGGTCGAGCCATCGATGGACAAGGTGTCGTCGAACTTGAACGTCTTGCCCTTCACTTCGATGGTGCGGTCCTTTTCGTTAATCTTGACTTCGCCCGCGCCGGCCACGCAGCAACGGCCCCATCCGCGGGCCACGACCGCCGCGTGGCTGGTCATGCCGCCGGTGCTCGTCAGAATTCCAGCAGCGCTGTGCATGCCGTCGATGTCTTCAGGGCTCGTTTCCTTGCGGACCAACAAAACCGCCTCGCCCGCATGAGTTCGCTCGACCGCTTCGTCAGCCGTGAAGGCTAGTTTCCCCACGGCGGCTCCTGGTGAAGCCGGCAATCCGGTGGCCAGCACGTCGGCGGATTTTTTGGCCGCGGGATCAAAACTGGGCAACAACAACTGGGTAAGGTCGTTGGCGGGAATCCGTTTGACCGCGGTTTCTTCGTCGATCAAGCCTTCCTTCACCATGTCGCAGGCAATCTTAACCGCCGCCGGGCCCGTTCGTTTTCCGCTACGAGTTTGCAGCATGAACAGATGGCCCTTTTCAATGGTGAACTCGATATCCTGCACGTCTTTGTAATGCTGTTCGAGCAACTGCTTGATTTCGAGCAACTGCTGGTGAACTTCGGCGTTCCAACTGGGCATCTCATCAACGTGCTGGGGCGTGCGAATGCCGGCGACGACATCTTCGCCCTGAGCGTTGATGAGGAACTCGCCGTAGAATTCGTTGTCGCCCGTGGACGGATTTCTCGTGAACGCCACGCCCGTTCCCGAGTCGTCGCCCATGTTTCCGTAAACCATCGACTGGACGTTTACGGCCGTACCGAGCAGGCCGCGAATATTCTCGACTTCACGATAACGAACGGCCCGATCCGTATTCCAACTTCCAAACACCGCCTCGATGGCTCGTTGCAATTGAAGGAACGGATCCTGCGGGAATTCTTCGCCGGCATGCTCGGCGTAAACTTTCTTATAGGCATCGCAAAGCTCGACCATGCCCTCGGTCGGCACATCGGTATCTTCGGTTGCGTTGTACTTCGTCTTAATTGCATCGAAGGCATGTTCGAACTGTTTGTGCTCCAAGCCCATGACCACGTCGCCGAACATGTTGATCAGCCGGCGGTAGGCGTCATAGGCAAAGCGTTTGTTTTGGGTCGCTTCGGCCAGCGCGGCGGCGGCACTGTCCGTCAGTCCCAGATTCAAAATCGTGTTCATCATGCCCGGCATCGAGACCGCGGCTCCCGAGCGGACGGAGACAAGCAGCGGATTTTTGTCGTCGCCAAATTTCTTTCCCAGCTCTTTTTCGAGGATCGCTACAAACTGGCGGACTTCATCCATCACGCCGTCGGGAAGCTTGTCGCCGTTTTTGGTGTAGCCATCGCAGACCGCAGTCGTGATCGTGAAACCGGGAGGCACCGGCAAGCCGATCCCGGTCATTTCGGCCAGGTTGGTTCCCTTGCCGCCCAGGATGTCCTTGGACACTCCTCGACCGTCGGTCTGGGTTTTGCCGAAGTAGTAAATTCTTTTGTCGTCAGAGTTTGTGGAGCTTTGTGTGCCCGTCATTGCGTTACCTTAGCGGGAAAAATGAGCCAAAAATCGTGAAAAGTGCCGAAACGGGCCAAATGGGCCGTGGCACGATGGATAGTCAGGTTTAACGACCAACGGGAGTGGCTTATGGGGTCCGAGCGATAGCTCGCGTTGGTCCGAGGCATGGCCTCGCTAGAGCTATCAGTTTCAGCACTAATAGCGGTGACTGGCGAGTCTATCAGTGGGCCGTGAAACCGTCAATGATCGGTAGAATTGGGCGATAATCCGAGTTCATCCGCCCGTTCGGTCATGGCGTCGATCACAAATTGGATATGGTCATTCAATTCGACGCCCAGATCCTCGGCCCCGCTGACAATATCTTCCCGCTTGACCGCTGCGGCGAAACCCTTCGATTTCATCTTCTTGCGGACGCTCTTGGCCTTCATGCCGTGGATCCCCTCGGGGCGAACCAGGGCACAAGCGCTGATGAAGCCAGCTAGCTCATCACAAGCGTACAGCGCTTTGTCCATCGGCGAGACGCGGGGGCAGTCTTCCAGATAGTCGGCGTGCGATTTAATGGCGTAGATCACGTCCTCGGGATAGCCGTGTTCCTTGAGGATCTCGGATCCCTTGAGCGGGTGATCGGGAGGGTTGGGCCACCGCTCGTAGTCGAAGTCATGCAGCAAGCCGACAATGCCCCATTTCAGTTCGTCTTCGCCTAGCTTTTTCGCGTAAGCGACCATGCCCGCCTCGACCGCCAACATGTGTCGGCGCAGGCCCTCGTTCTGGGTGTACTCGCAAACCAAATCGTAAGCTGCGTCGCGATTCATGGATCAAATCTGCACGGCGGTGGGTGACAAAAAATGATCGCAGAGGCGCGACGAGGCGACTCTGCGATGTAACTCACTCCGGTTGACTCAAGGATCTACAGTTCGAAGTCGCCGCCGCCTCTTGTCGGCTCGGGCTTCTCTTTTACTTCTTGGAACTCACGCCAGGGCTTACCCTGTTTGTAGCCGCTCAGTTCCTGCTGCAGTTGTTCCTTCACTTCTTCCCCACCCAAATCGACGGCTTTGCCCGACCACTTCAGCGCCGTTTCGAAATCGCCCGACTCGGCATAACCGGCGGCTAGCGTACTCAGAATATGGGCCTCTTTGTACTCCGTGACTTCACAAGCCTGTAGCCCCAGCTTGACGGAGCGCTTGCCATCTCGAACCTCGTCCTTGGGAGATGTCGCCAAAACCCAAGCTAGATTGTTCAGCGCTCCGCTGTGTTTAGGATCGACCGACAACGCCTCTTCGTAGTCCTTCACCGCCTTGGCATGCTCGCCGATGCTTAGCAACGCGTCACCCCGGTGACGCAATGCTATCAGGTTGTCGGGGTCGGCTTCTAGGATCTCGGAATAGGCCTTAATCGCTTTGCGCGGGCGCTGATCGTTGACATAGAACGCGGCGAGTTGCAAACGCCATGCCAGGTTTTCTGGATCCTTCTCGATGAGCTGTTTCATGTGTTTCGCGGCCGTCACGAAATCGTCGGCGGCCGCGGCGACCATGCTGCGCAGCAGGATCGCCTGAGTCAAATTCGGCTGTAGAGCCAGCGCCAACTGCGAGTCCTTTTTGGCCAGCGCCAACTGCGAATCCATTTTGGATGTGTCGTTTTTGGCTGCGCTGCGGGCGGCAAGCGCCTGGTGCAATCGGCCTCGCATGAGCAAGGCCGGTACGTTGCGGGGTTCGACTTCCAAGGCGGAGTTCAGATCTTTGAGCGCGGCGTCGAGGTTGTTTTGAACCATGTAGATTCGCGCTCGCAATGAAAAATTCATGGCGGATCGCTCGTCGATCTTGATCGCCTTTTCAATGTACTTAAGCGCTTCGTCGAACTTCTGCATGTAGGTGTAGGCTTCGGCAAGGCCATGATGGGCCGTGATGTTGGTGTCGTCTTGCTCCAGCAGCTTCTTAAAATCGGCGGTGGCTTTTTCGTGATCGTCCTTGGAGAGATGATAAACGGCACGGGTTTTCCAAGCTTCTTGATTCGAGGGGTCGACCGCGACGGCTTGGTTGTAGTCGGCCAGCTTGTCGGTTTCATCTGGCGAGATGTCGCCTCGCAGCAGCAGAGCCCGCGACACCTTTCGATTGTCGTCGCCTGCGAATCGGATCGCTTTCTCAACGGCATCCGACGCGGCTTTTTGGCTGCCTCCCGGAAGGCTATGCAATTTGGCAATTAGATAGTGAGCATCTCCGAAGTCTTCGTCGACTTGCACCGCGCGCTGCAATTTTGGCAGTGCCAATTCGCGGAGTTGCGGCCAACGAGGATCGGGTCGCTCGACGGCCAAGATCGGTCGCGTCAAGACTTCCGCATGTTGATACAGAGACGCCGCCATCAATTGCTTGGCGATATTTTGGTTGTCTTCCTCTAGGCCCTTTCGCAGCGCGCTTTCGCACAAGCGGACCACGCGATCTAAATCGGCGGGCGATTTGGCGAACAGTTGAACGCCGACGGCTTCATCCAGATCGGCTTGCCCTTCTTCTTCGGCCCGCGCTGGGACTACGAGAATCACGGCGCTCAATAATAGAGTGGTAAGTGGAAAGATATTTTTGTGGGTCATTTTTTGGGCTCCCAGTAGGTTGGCGAGGTGGGTAGGAAGCTAGTCTGTCAATAATTGGGCTATTATGCCCAATTCACGCAGCCAGGACTATCCGAGTTTACCAGCCGTGGGTCAGTTTCGCCAAAAGAGAGTTCACAATGTGTACGATTGCTTACACGGGGAATTTACGCGGTGCTTGGTGAAAAAGGACCTGACAGCTTGTTCGTTACGTACCAAGTCAGCAGGATCATCCATGGATTGCTGCCTCGACGGAAATATGGCCTTTCAAGTCATGGTCGGTGAAAGTGACCTACTACTCGCCAATCGGTGGGTGACCAATAATGAACAGCGTCCACCTCAGATCGCGATTTTGAACAACCGCATGGAAACAACTACGTCACGTTCTAGAGCCATGACTATGGCATGGTGCGGCCATCTGTGGCTGCCCGGTTTGCTGTTGTTGGTCTTTTTGCTCGGTTGCTTCCGATTGGTCAACGTGGACATCTGGGTGCATCTGCGGACGGGGCAATTAATGTGGGAACGCGGTGAAGTTCCGCGGACCGATTGGTATACCTATACCAACCCGGACGCGCCCTGGATGAACCTGCACTGGGGATTTCAACTGGCGGTGGCCGCGCTATGGGCATTGAGCGGGGCCGCTGGGCTGGTCGTTGCCAAGAGCTTGGCGGGCGCTGCGACGGTTGGAGTTGGCGTAGCCATTGGTAAACAGGGCTGGCCTCGCTGGCAGACGGTTGCTTGTTGGTTGCCGGTCGCACTGGCGTTCAACTTGCGTTACTTTGTTCGGCCCGAGATGCTGTCGCTACTGCTGCTGGCCAGCACGATCGCGGTACTCTACCACTCCAAGACGCGACCCTGGCTGATCTGGTTGCTACCGTTGATTCAACTTGTGTGGGTCAATGTGCAGGGGTTGTTCATATTGCAGTTCGTGGTGCTGGCCTGTTTTCTCATCGATCGAGCTTGGCGGCAGTTCGGACCAGCAAAGCATTCCGCCGAGGGGGAAGCAGGCGATCTGCCATGGCCGGCGTTGTGGGCCGCCGCGGGCTTGACTCTGATCGCGGCGCATTTGAATCCCTATGGTATTCATGGAGTGCTTGTTCCTTTGGGTTTGTTTCGCGCGACCAGCGGCGCGGACCGCGAGTTTTTTCAGTTCTTTGCCGCGGAACTCGATGGGCTGAGCGACTTCATCGCCAAACGCGGGTTGGCCGTTGTTTTTAGCAGTCCGCCTTGGTCGATGCTGGCACTGATAGTCGCCGGCTGCGTGGCGACGTTTGGTTGGCTCGCCGGCCGCGGACGGATCAGTGCCTTCCGCCTGCTACTGTTTGTCGCTTTTTGCTATCTGACCTGGCAGATGGTCCGCAACGCCATCCTGCTAGCGCTGGTTGGAGGCATTATTCTGCGCTTGAACGTCGGCGATTTGTTGAGCCTGGCGTGCAGCGCGGACGGCAATGACAAAGGAGGGAAAGCGAACGCCGAGACGCCGAAATTGTCTGATTGCTTGCCGGCTCTGGTCGCGATCTGCCTGGCGGCGTTGCTCGTGATGGTATGTACTGGATTCTACCACAACACGTTGCTGCGGGATCCGAAGATCCGATTCGGATTGGGTGAGTCGCCTGACTATGGCCACGAGGCGGCTGAGTTTCTGAATCGCGCCGGCATGCCCGACCATGTATACGCAATGAGCCAAGGCCGCGCGGCGGTCTGCATTTATCACATCTGCCCTGAAAAACGCGTGTTCGCCGACGCACGCCTGGCCACGAACACGCCGGAGACCTTGCGGCGCTACAACGAAATCTTCCAGCAACTGGCCGACGCAAATCCCATCGCGGCCGAAGAAGATATGCGCCGCGATATCGCACCGGGACCCGACGGACAGCGCGAGTACCCGGCGCTCATTATCAACAATACATTTGTCTATTATGGCTCGCGCGAGGGCCGGCAGTTGCTGTCGAACCTGCTCGCCGGCGGCCGTTGGCGATGCGTGTTTTTTGACGTCCGGCCGGGCGGCGATCCGATGGACCCAGACGCAATACTGGCCGGAACTTCCATTTTTGTGCGAGAAGAACGGGCGGAGCGAGAGGGATTGCCACACGCCGATCTTTCACCCTTGATGAGGTTGCTGAAACCGATGGGTGAGTATCATAATCAAGGTTGGCCGTGAGGTTTTGGCGATTAGCGATTAGCTTTTGGCTCCTGGCTTTGGCGTTTCCGCGCGAGGAGTTGTACGGCCTGACCAGTCAGATTCGGCGAGCTTCCGTGTCAATTCCGCCATATTGCGATGGGATCACCCAGCGAGGTCGAATACCAACTGCTGCTCTGCCACGATTTAAGATATCTTGAAGACCAACACGAAGTCCTAACCACTCAACTTGCTGAAGTAAGAAAAATGCTCAACTCATTTCTTCAAAAGCTAACCGCTAACCGCTAAAAGCTACCCCCCATGACCCTCTTTCACGACGTCCTCCGTTTCAGTCCCCGAATTACCGCGTTACCGATAATCCACGGCAGCGGCGACTTCGCGTTGCAAGTGCGACGCGTCATGCTCGACGAACGCTTCGACTGTGTTGCCGTCCCCCTGCCTCCTAGTTTTCAAGAAGACGTGGAACAGGCCATTTCCTACTTGCCGACGCCGACCGTCGTGACGCAGGCCGAGCCCGTCGAGTATGGCGGCGAGTGGACGCCCGATCAGGAAGACGAATCGGACGGACGGACGCTGAGTTACGTGCCCATCGATCCGTGCCAAGGCGTGATTGCCGCGCTGCGAGGCGCTTTGGGCGAACACATTCCGCGCGCTTTTATTGATTTGGAGACGGCTCGCTTCGATCCGCACGGCGCGGTGCTGCCCGATCCCTACGCATTGAAGAAAGTTCAAATCGAGCGGTTCGCCGCCGCCATGCTGCCCGCTATCGGTCGCCCTCCGGAAGGCCAGCCGCAAGACCGAGTCGTCCATATGGCCCGCCGGCTGCACGAACTGGAAGCGCGCTACGAATCGATCTTGTTCGTATGCAGTGTTCTGGACTGGCCCTGGATTCGCGAAGCCTACGCGCAGCAAACGCCTTCGCTGGTGGAAGATGATTTCGTGGAAGATCCAGAAACCTACCGGATCGACCCGAACACCCTGGCGTTCGTGCTGGGCGAATTGCCGTTCATTACGGGGTTGTACGAACGGGCCCGAGCGGAACTGGAAGACGACGAGAATCTGTCGATCGACGGCGTCAAGGAACTGCTGATCGCGGCCCGCCAAGCTTATCGCGAGGACCTCAAGGGGCGGGCGCGAAAGATCACGCCGCACATGTTGTCAACTTGCTTGAAGTACATTCGCAACCTGTCGCTGATCGAACGGCGGATGTCGCCCGATCTGTACACGATCGTTATGGCCGCCAAGCAGATCGCGGGCGACCAATTCGCCCTTCACACCGCGGAAACCGCTCGCGAGTATCCCTACAACGCGTATGTACCTCACGATGAAATCAAGATGGGCATCGACCAATCGCAGTTGCCCGACGGCGATCTGGTCGGCATGGTCAGCCGACTGCCCGGTCCGCCCATCGTGTGGCGCAGCTTGGAGCTTAAACGTCGCGCGGACCCCAAAGAGATCGAAAAATGGCGGCAGCGGTGGAATCCCTATTCGCAATGCAGTTGGCCGCCGGAAGATGATCAGATCGAAAGCTTTCGCTCGCACGTTTTCGATCGGGCCAAGGCGGTGATGGGCGCGGACCTGGCGCGAACGGAAAAATTCACGACCAGCATCCAGGACGGCATCGACATTCGAGATACACTTCGTCATTGGTATGAGGGCGATATCTACGTCAAGGTGATGCCACCCAGCCGCGGCGATTTGGACTGCGCGGTCATGCTGTTCGATTCACCTGCCGACCCGCGCGACTATCCCTGGCGGAGTACCTGGTTCGCCGAGCATGACGAAGAATCGACACTCGGATTTTTCGCCACTGACTTTCAGAATGAGCCGGTCGGACCTGGAATTTGCATGGCGACCTACGGTGGCGCGTTGTTTATTTTTCCACCCATCCCGATCCCCGATATCTGGACCGACCCCCGCCTGGACTTTACGGAAACCATGGAGGAACGCATTTTGGCGGCGGCTTGCCTGCACAGCCAATGCCCGCAGATCGCATTGCTTAGTCCGCTGCCACCTGGCGCGGGCTGGCGGCGGATGGCCAAGCGTTTCGGAAAAAAATGGGTCCACTTGCCAATGGGGCAGTTCAGCGAGAGTACGCTGCAACAACTGCGAATCCTGCACGTGCTGAACGGCAAGCAAGTTCGCAGCTACGCGGCGGATTTCATTCGCAAAGCCTAGCTTCGCCTAGGCAACCACCACTCACTTTCGCTTGGTCGTCATCGATTGTCTAGGTTTTCTGTTGAAAAACACGTAGGCCGGACCGAGGAGCGATGCGACGACGTTCCGGCATCCACCGTTTGAAGGAAAACTGGGAACTGCCGGAGCGGCGCTTCGCTTGATCCGGCCTAAACAATTGGTTTTTCAACAGGCTGTTAGTTGTCTGCCGGTGCGGCGAAACTCAGTTGATGCTTGAAAGTGACCGTCTTACCGTCGACTTCTTTATAGCCGGTGACTGCTTCAATGATTGCCACCGCATGGGAATAGTCCAGTTGATCGTCGCAATCCAAGACCACTGAAGACGCCTCCGCGTCCACGTCGGATCCATCGGCGGCCAATTCCTTCATGAACTCTTTTAGCTGCTCGACAGATTCCAAAGAACGGCCTCCAACTCGAATCGCCGCCACTTTACCCGCGTCATCGGCTTCAACAGTGACGTGTATCACTTCACTGGTCCCTGAAGTGCCTGCGGTCGCTGGGCCGTCGATTGCGAGATCACCTTCCTGAGCCACGATCCGGAACGTCATCACAAAAAAAACCAACAGCAGAAACACAATGTCGATCATCGCCGACATCTGAAGACGGCAAACTTCGGCGGACGGTGCGCGTTTTCTGAACTTCATGGCAGGATTCCTCGCGAGGGACAACTTTCGACGCCCTGCAGTTCGAGAGACCCTGCCCGGTTTATTCCGTGCAACGCAGAAAAAAGCTGACCGGCACCGAACGGAATCGGCAGGAAAGGTCGCCGCTGCCGGGCGAACTTACCCAGTAACTCATCACCGCGCGATTGCGAACAAAGGCGAGACTAGTGTAGGCGTAGGTCCGTTTCGGATCGGTTTCTAGATTGTCGACGACGTGCCATGTCTGGCCCTCGTCCGAGGAAATCGCCGCCGTCAGTGGTGTCCGCCGCCCGCCGTGACCCGCTCCCGCCGTGTAGGTGTTGTTCCAGATCAGCAGCAAGTCGCCCGTCGATGGAATGCGGCGCAGCGTGGCGGGAGCTTCCGGTGCCTTTACGCCCAGCGATTTCATTTTGCTCCAGGTGTCGCCTTGGTCCGTCGAGTAGCTTTTGCCGATGTAGCCCAGTTGCGTGCGGACAATCATCAGCACTCGGCCGTCGTTCAGTTCCACGACCTCCGGTTCCATCGCGCCCCGTTTGGGAGCGTCGACGTTTCCTTTTCCGTTGCGCCAAGTCTGGCCGCCGTCGTCTGAAAGATAACAGTGCGAAACAAAGTGATTGACCTTCCGCACATCGGCCGTTGACGCCGCGGGAGCGAGCAGCCGGCCGCTCGATAGCTGCGTAATGCGGTCGTTGTTGACCACGTGATAGCCGTCGTCTTCGGTGATAAGCACCGGCGGTCCGAAGCTTTTCGCTTCGTCGGTCGACACGCGGACCAGCATTTCCAAATCGTTGTAAGCATTCTTTCGAAGAAAGAAGAGCGCGATCGATCCGGGCGCGGCCGGCGGGGCAAGCCGCCGAAGCGTAACGCTCATCACGTTCAAGCCGCCGGTGTTCTTCTGCAAGATGCGCGGATCGCCCCAGGTGCGGCCGCCGTCGCGCGAGCGGCGGGCGACGATGTGGGCTTTCGCAAAGTCGCTGCCGCTGTTTTGAAATTCGGTGGCGGCGAACAACAGGGACCCGTCGTTAAGCTCCAGAATGGAACCTTCGGTGTAGCGAGGATTTTTCTTGGTCGCCGGGTAGACCAACATCGAAATGTCTTCGTTCGGGTCGGAGTCGGCGGGACGAGCTAGTACCAGCAGCGACTGGGCAGCTCGGATTCGCGCATCGGGATGCGGATCGTCGAGCATTTCCTTGAGCCTATCGGCGACGGCCAAGGCACGCGCGTCGCCGGCGAAGGTGGCGGAGTACGTCCGCATGGCCGGGTCGTCGCTGGTCAGGTTACGGGCCAAAGCCTTCATGCCGGCCGCGTCGCCGAGCGCGGCGAGTGAATGTTCGTGATACGCTTTGGTCAATTCGTCATTGCATCGCGGCAGATTCTTTTGCAGCCGCCGGATGTCGCTCTTGTCGCCGATGCGTCCAAGAATCCAAGCGGCGATTTTGAAAAGCTCAGGATCGTCATACCCGAGCATCTCGCGCAGGTATTGCATCGCATCCGGATTGCCGCACCGCCCGAGCGCACCGGCGGCCATCAGCTTGAGCCGCGGGTTTTCTTTTTGTCCAAACGCCTTGCGCATGGCCACTCCGTCGCCAATCTCGACGACTTTGTAAAGGCTCTCCGCGGCGTGGACGTGTCCATGATCGTCGTCGCCCGCGAGAATCCCGAGCATGACATCCGCTTGCTTGCGATCGCCGGCGCGCGCCAACTCGCGTGTGATCCCGCAGCGGCGCTGATCGTCCTGCTCGCCCGCCAGTTTCGGCGACAGAAACTCGATCACTTCATCGCCCGCGCCTCCCAGCGTCAATCCTTCGGCGGCGTGAATGGCCGGCCAAAAGTCATCGCCTAGCATTCCCTCGCGGAGCACTTGCAAACATCGCGCTCGTGTCGCCGCATCGAGCGAGATCGCGGAAGCCGGCTCGTCGCCCCGCATTGGATTGACGAAAGCTACATTGGCAACGATGATGGCAGCACAAATCAGTTTTACGCTGGAAAAACACATTTTTGAAACTCCTTGGTAAGAACACGCGCCATACTACCATCGACCGCGCGGCGCGGCCACAATGTGCGAGGCTCGCACGATAAATCAACCCTTCCACAAAGGACCCACCCATGAAACGGATCGCAGTTATCATCCTGGCCCTCCTGGCCTGCAATACCGGCCTAGCGGACGACAAGAAGCCCGAGCAAGCTACGCAAGCCGAGGTGTCTTATGGTCCGCACAAAATGAACGTACTCGATTTTTGGAAAGCCGACGGTGAAGGCCCGCGTCCCTTGTTGGTTTACATTCACGGCGGCGGTTGGACGAGCGGCGATAAGAAGCAAGCTTACGCCCGCATCAAGCCGTATCTCGACAAAGGCATCTCTTATGCCGCGATCAATTATCGTTTGACGGGCGAGGCTCCATTGCCCGCTCCGGTACACGACGCCGCGCGAGCGATTCAATTCATCCGTTCGAAGGCCGACGAATGGAACATCGACAAGTCGCGCATCGCGTTGACGGGCGGCAGCGCCGGCGCGTGTACTTCGATGTGGATTCTGTTGCATGACGATCTGGCCGATCCCAAATCCGACGATCCGGTGTTGCGAGAATCGACTCGTGTCACGGCGGCGGCGGTCGCCGGCGGCCAAACGTCGATTGATCCGAAAGTGATCGAAGGCTGGCTCGGCCCCAACGTCCTCAAACATCGCATGATCAACATGGCGGTCGGCGAGTCGACCATCGAAGGCGCATTGAAGAATTACGAAAAGCACAAGGCTCTCTACGTGGAGTTTTCGCCTTACAATCATCTCAGCAAAGATGATCCGCCGTTGCTGATGACTTACCGTCCCAACATGAAGCTGCCTTCGGAAAACGCCGGCCACGGCATCCACCATCCGGTCTACGGCGTGAAAGTAAAAGAAAAATCCGACAAACTGGGCCACGAATGCCACCTGTTGATCCAAGGTGTTTACAAGTCCGACAAATACACCAATCCCACCGAGTTCTTGATGGACAAACTGCTGGCTCGTTGATTCGAGTTTGTTCGGACTTATCAAACATGCGCACACGCGGCGCAGGAAATTCCAACCAAGACGCTATGCCTAAAAAGGCGACACCCGCAAGGAAACGTGCCATGTTTCGACCGATCCTGCTGCTGCTATTCGCTGCCTCCGTTGTGACGGCGGCTGACGACGAATTACGCGTGCTCGACGAGAGCAAGCTGCCAATCCCCCCGTCCAAGTTGCTTTACGCAAACCTTCAGCGCGAGGCGCACGCCGCGTTGGAAGCCCGCTCGAAAGAATACGACGCGGTCAAAACGCCCGAGGACTTAGCCGCTTATCAGCAGCGTCGCCATGAGTTCTTTGTGCGCCAGTTGGGCGGCTTTCCCAAACGGACGCCGCTGAACGCCCAAGTTGTCGGGAAGATGAAGGCCGACGGTTATCGCGTCGAGAAGGTGATCTTTGAAAGTCAGCCGAATCATCACGTGACGGCGGTCATGTATTTACCCGACAGCAAGCCGCCGTATCCCTGCGTGGTCGTGGCCAGCGGCCATAGCCGAACCGCGAAGGCGGCCGCCTACAACCAGCGATTCGGCATCATCATGGCGCTGCACGGCATGGCGGCCCTTTGTTACGACCC
>JAJDEH010000426.1 GCA_029259935.1 Planctomycetota bacterium | reverse complement strand
CCTGAAGGGATGCCAGCCTCAGAGCCTGATTGAGAGAACGGGTGACAGAACAATTAGCCGAACGGCGTTAGCCGCGGTTTTCATTGCCGGGCATGTCCATCCTGGGCGATAGGAACGGGGACCCTCGAGAAGAAACCGCGGCTAACGCCGTTCGGCTGATAGGATGGTAACCGCAAGCCCTTCCGCCCCGTCCGGATTCCCGCCCGCGCGGGAATGACGGAAGGCCAATCGTCGAGCCCAGAGTGGACAAAGGTGCCAAGGTCAAACGGGGCCACCCGGCCACTCATGGATTGGACTGGAGTTGGCTTCCATTTTTGGGCCAGACGCCTGCAGAGTATCATTAGCACTTTGCATGAACAAAATAGGCGCTTGCAAGCACCGAGAGTGCAGGGTAGATACGTAGGGTGTGTGCCGGCGTGCTGGCACGCACTATTCGAGCCGAGTTGCGACCATCCATCCCTGGTGCGTGCGATCACGCGCTCTACTTTTCTATCCGTTATTTCAACAGGAGAGTCTAACAATGGCGCGTTCGCTGGTGTTTGGTGCTTCGGCTGCCGTGTGCATCGGATGCTTGGTTGGGTATCAACCGGCTTCCGCGCAAGAGTCTGTCCGAGAAGTCCGCGCGACGGGAACAGGTGTCGCCTCGGCGCGTCCAGATTATGCACTCATCACGGGAAGGCTCGAGGCACGCGCCGAGACCGCGGCCGCGGCGGCTCAAAAACATCGAAAGATGAAAGCTGGACTCTTCAAGACTCTCGAGTCTCCACCTGGTTTTCGACTCGCGCTGAAGTTCGCGGGAAAGTCGCTTGCACGATACGACAACGAAAGCAAGTACGGTCCGTTTGGCGACATCTCCGATGATCCGTTTGGGGAGATCGAACGAAGCGATGATCCGTTTGGCGACGTTCAAGCCGACGATGACGATCCCTTTGCTGACAAATCGAAGGATGCCGAAGCGAACCCCGACGATTCCGAGCCGAAGAAAGGGTTTTCCGTGAATGAAACCGTTCTTATCCGGCTGAACGTGTCCGAAGACGACGATCTGGAGCGAGTGTTTGATGGTGTGACGTCAGTGATCGATGTAGCGGTTCAAGCAGGAGTCACTTTTTCGTTTTCCGACAAAGATCCGTTTAGATCGGGCGACGAACTCGTCCATGTTGTTGAATTCGGCGTTGAGGATCCGAGTGTCTTGGACCAGAAAGCGCGTGAAGATGCCTTCGCGGATGCTCGTGCTCAAGCCGAATCTCTAGCCAAGTTGGCCGGAGCCAAAGTGGGCAAGGTGTTGGATGTATCGATGGGGCAGGCGTTCTACCGCGAAGACGAGCCAAACGGAAAATCTCTCAGTATCGGCCCCATCGAGTACGCTCGAGAAGTAGAAGTATCCTTCGAACTGGTAGATTGATTATTCCGGCTTGTGCCGAACATCAGAGGGGCCCGATTATTTGATCAGACGCGTGCAGAGTATCAAGAGGAATCGGGTGGCCGGGCGTGGCACGAGAAAGCAGTCCCGCCACGCCTGGATTCCCGCCCGCACGGGAATGACGGAAGGCAATCATCGCCCAAAGTGGCACAAGGGTGCGGGTTAAGGTAGAACCGAAATTGAGTTCGGTGAGTCTCTTTTGGAATCTGCTGGTCGTCGAGCCCCCGCCCATTTCATCATGGAGCGAAAAACGTTACCGGGGATCAATAGGCGGTTCGAACAGGGAGACGATTCATGACTATTGCCAACGGCTTGGACAAACCGCCACAAGGAATCAATCGCCGCCGAATGGTGCTGCGACTAATTTGCCTGCCTGTGTTCATCGCCCTGTTTATGTTCCTGCCTGCTGGCACATGGGCGTGGCCGAAAGGCTGGCTGTTCATCCTCGTTCTGCTAGGCGTCATTTCAGCAGTATTTCTTGTCCTTCAGCGTGTGAATCCGGAAGTCATCGTCGCCAGAAGTCGCTTCCACAAAGGAACAAAACGCTGGGACAAGATTCTGCTCGGTCTTTACTTTCCAGCGATGTCGGCCGTCGTACTCGTGGCGGCTTTGGATGATAGCCGATTCCACTGGTTCCCGGTCCCGTGGTGGGTTTGCGGTGTCGGCTACGGTTTGCTGCTTGCCGGGATTGGAATCGTCACTTGGGCCGAAGGCGTGAACAAGTTCTTTGAAGTCACCGTGCGGATTCAAACGGAGCGGGGGCATTCGGTGATCGACACCAGCCCCTATGCCATCGCTCGACATCCCGGTTATGTCGGGGGGATTCTCCATGCAATTGGCATGGCACTATCGTTGGGTTCTTTGTGGGCATTGATTCCCGCGGGTTTTGCCTCAACGGTATTGATCGTGCGGACCCAATGGGAGGACCGGACGTTGCAGGAAGAATTGAACGGGTATAAGGAATACGCAAAGAGGGTTCGGTACAAGCTAATTCCGGGCGTATGGTAACGGCAAGAGAGCGTGCAGCCGACGTTGATTTGAGCGATGAGAAGAGCACTGGCTAAGTTGGATAGTCCCGCGCGGGTGCCACTGGCGTCTCGCCAGTGCCGAACGGCGAGTTGGCGACCATTTGTAATGGCGGAGCGCTCGGCGCACCAGTTATACTCTGCAAATAGCTTTGCCCACAAATTCCTGAGGATTGCAAAGATCGCGGGCGTACCCGTTGGGTAACCAATCGGAGCAGGCCGATGGCAGAACGGCGATGGCACCGAAAACAGGTCAAGCATTATCACGAACCCGGCGACCTTCACGAACTGACATTCTCTTGCTATCGACGAATGCCGCTGCTGACCAATGATGGTTGGCGAGGCTATCTTGCCAGGTCGTGCGACGAGGCTTTCCAAG
>JAJDEH010000425.1 GCA_029259935.1 Planctomycetota bacterium | reverse complement strand
ATACCCACACCCACCGCAATTGGTGTGCGGCAGCATCTCCTCAACCTCGTCGATTCGCGGATCCTCCTCCACTTGCAGCCAATGATGGGCCAGAACGAGCAACGAGGCCAAAACCACGGTCAGCCCGCCAATGGTAGCGATCGCCGTGGCAACCAACGTAAAGTTCATTTCTATTCACACCGCTTTGACGCCACATCGAACCACGCGCGCCATTCCGCGCACTTGCTGTGTCAAATCGCACAGGCCGGTCGGCATCCGCGCACCATCAAGCAGATTCCGGTTGGACTACTCCGCCAGCCCAGATACGCAGGCCTTCAGAAGATCTGTCTCAGTGATGATGCCAACCAAACTGCCCGCTTCGATGACCGGCAGAGCACCAATCTTCTTCTCAATCATTTGTCCGGCGGCCTCGGCAAGCGTCGCCGTTGGAGCCGTCGTTTCGACGTCGCTTTTCATGACCCGCCGAGCATCATAATCCTCGATCAGTCGCAGGTGAGCGCTGGGGTCCGTGATCTTCTCCACTTTGTCCAGCGCTAAAGCTCGACGAACGTCATGATCCGAGAGAATTCCGATCAGATTACCATCCTCCACCACGGGCAAATGATGGTATCGCTTTCCCATTTTCCGGATCAGGGCGAACGTCGTCTCGTCCGGCGCGGCAGTGACGAGGTCAGTTGCCATGTAGTCGACCACTTGCTGTTGGCGGCAGGAATCGGAAACCAGCGAGGTTTCATCGCAAAATCGTCGTAGATAGTCAGATTCGGTGACGATTCCCACGACTTTTTCATTGGAAACCAGGATGATCGCGGTGATTCCCTTCTCCAGCATCAGTCGTGCGGCTGTTGCGATCGGTTCTTCGCTTGAAAGGGCAATCACGCCCTTCGTCATGATCTGCTCGACAAGGGCTGGTCCCGCCAACGGCACTGTCTCGTCGCGTGTCGAAACACGTTCGTCGCTCAGGAGCCCGCCGACTTTCATCAAGACGTCGCCCACGGAAACCATGCCCACCGGCGAACCATCGCGAACGACAGGCAAGTGTCGGACGTGATGCTGTTCCAGCAATTGGATGGCCTTGTCAATCGATTCATCGGCCTGAACCGAAAACACCTTCGTTGTTGAGAAATCTTTGAGCTGCATTTCTGAGATCCTGAGGCGCATACTACTGTGTTATGGACCGCCAATAATGCGGTACAAAGGCGGATGCCATACATGCAATTCGCGCGCCGAGCGTCCGCCGCACTGACCTCGCAACTACCTGTTGAACGGAATGGAAAGTGTGGCTGCCTGCTCGTCGGCCACGAGTTGTTCGTTTCTCGGTGGTTTCTCTTCGCTTTCGGAAGACTACCACGGACTTGGACTGACGTATCCCAAAAAAACTCATCTTGCCTGACGTGACAAGGCGCAAGCCCGCGCGCACCGGTCCATATCCGCACAACTGTAGCAGCGTCGCGCGAATTCGAAGTCGCGACGCTTAGGCTCCTGCGCTACGGCATGCCACTTGCGTTTGGTCTAGTGCCGCCGTTCTACTGAGGAGTCGGTGTGTTCGGCAACCCGATGCATTGTCCACCTTTGTAGGCAAGTTGTCGGCTTGTTTCCCTGACGGACGATCCGGAATACAGTCTGAATGGAATCCATCTGCGACGCGGTCGCCTGCCGAATCCAGCCGCACAAAGTGAAGTTCTGGCCAGCGAACTATTTGCGGAAGCCAATGGCTGGAAACCGGGCGATCAAGTGCAGGTCATTATGGGCGGTCGCAAGGAACGATTGCAGATCGTCGGCGTGGCGATTTCGCCCGAATACATCTACGCGATTCAGCCAGGACAACTGTTGTCGGACGATCGACGATTCGGGGTACTCTGGATGCCCTACCGTCAGATGGCTGCGGCCTTCAACATGGAAAACGCATTTAATGATGCGACCCTTTCACTCTATCCCGACACGTCGGTTCCCGAGGTGATTCTCCGATTGGATCAACTCACGAACCGCTATGGAGGGCGGGGTGCTTACGACCGTAGCGACCAAAGGTCGAACCGCCGCGTGGCCGACGAAATGCATCAACTGCAAGGAATGGCACTAGTCACTCCATCCATCTTTTTGGCGGTCTCGGTATTCCTGTTCAATATAGTGTTGTCAAGGATGGTGCATCAGCAGCAGGAGCAAATCGCCACTCTCCGAGCGTTCGGCTATCACCGCTGGGAAATCGGACGATACTACATCAAGTTCGTCCTGTTGCTCGTCGCGATAGGCTCCATCGCCGGCTGCGCGCTGGGACTGGGGCTAACGAGCTGGATGACGTCGTTGTATGTGCGGTTTTTCCGGTTTCCGTTGGTTCAGTACGAGTTCGCTTACAGTCACGCGGCACTCGCGGTGGCGATCAGTCTGGCTGGTGCGCTGGTGGGCAGCGGTTCGGCTCTACGGCGAGCCGTCCGGTTGCAGCCGGCAGTCGCCATGCGCCCGGAAGCGCCTCGCTCGTCGGGGGCATCGCTGGCGGAATGGTTGGGGCTGCGAAAGGTGCTTTCACCGATGACGCGCATGATCTTGCGGCGGCTGGAACGAAATCCGCGGTCGACGTCGTTGTCTGTTCTGGGCATGTCCTTGAGCGTTGCTGTTCTGGTCGTCGGCACATACATGGTGGACGCGATCGACTATGTGATAGACGTGCAGTTCCAGCGAGCACAAAGGCAGGACATCATTCTAACGTTCAATGAAAACATTTCCGTGCATGGTCTGCACGATATTCACCATCTGCCGGGTGTTTCAGCCGCGGAAGCCTTTCGGGCCG
>JAJDEH010000424.1 GCA_029259935.1 Planctomycetota bacterium | reverse complement strand
ACGCTGCATCCAAAGTTCAAATCGAACCGTTTCCTGTTCTCCCCCTAACATGGGGGGTGCTTGTGGGGGTTCCGCCCGTTTCATCAATTCCAGACGGGCCCCGCCCCAATGCATGAGACCCATTGCCCAGGCCTTCACCTGTTGCCGCGCCCATAACCCCATTTTACGCGAGTACCCCACAACTCGGCTAGTGTTCAAAAATCGCGGGAAAACAAGCAGTTCGGGCCACTTTTTTCAAGCACGCGGCCAATAGAACACTCGGTCCCGCCAAGCGGCGCACTCACAAGCTTGTAACATACGCTCCGATGCAGCCATTCAACGTTCAACTGGAAGGAAATGCCTGAAAAGCGGCTACTGCAACTGTATCCTTGCTCCGAAGGCAGACCGTATCTCCTTATGTTGTGCAATCGTTTCGCAAGCATTTTGAACTCCTCGGCACGTCGGACAGAAACTGAAATTCTGACGCGAAGGCGCTAAGGCGCGAAGCAAAAGAAAGCCTAGACGAATCCATCCTTAGCGGCTTCGCGCCTTCGCGTGAGACATTTCCCTCCTGTCTATTTTACAAAAGCTGTCCGTTCCTCGCTTGCTCTTCTTTCGGTACGATTATCTACTGCCTCAAGGGCCCTTAACCGTGCAATCTGGAAGCAATTGCTTCAAGCGTTCAACGCCCTGGGCGGTCACTCCTGTCTCCCTCACGTCCAAGGAGTACAAAGCGGATAGCTTTGCCAACGACTCAATGCCTGCATCTGAAATGAGCGTGCCGTGCAGATTTAGAAACTTAAGCTTTGACAACGGTGCCAACTCAGCGAGATGTGCGTCCACGACCTTCGTCTTATAAAGGCCGAGGTCCTTTAAGTTCGACATTCCCGCTAGATTCGAGAACCCTGAACCGTCAACCTTGGTACTCGTTAAATCCAGTTTTTCCAATTTGGTCAAATCTCGAAGGTGAACTAGCCCTTGATCGGTGAAGTTCGGAAAATCAAGTTCTAGAACTTTGAGGTTCCTCTGCTTGGCGACATGCTTCAAAGCGTTATCGTCCAACTTTGGAAATCTGATACGCAGTTTTTCAAGGGTGGGAAAGGCAGGAAGGTGCTGAAGGTCCGCTTCCTCGGACTCGGACGACGCCATCCACAATTCCGTCAGATGGTCCAGTCCTTCCAAATGGGCGAGTCCCGCGCCCGGCGAGACCTCGTACCATAGCGTGAGTTTTTCAAGTCCCGTCAACGATCCCAAGAATTCAAAATCGTCCGGTGTCAGACTCTGCTCCCAAGAAAGGAGAAGTTCCTTCAATCCGGTCATTTTTTTGACATGACTCAGTCCTGCGTTCGTCACGCCTTTCAGGATCAAACCCACCGATTCTAGTTGAGTTAGATTGCTCAGCTTTTCTAAATCCGCATCGGTGACCGCGAAACTATCATCATCCAGTTTCTTCAACGAAGTCAGCATCATGATGGCATCAATCGGGTATTCGAGTCCTGCTGGCAAGGTCAAGTCGTTGAGTTTCTTCAGTTCACTTAGATGTTTTAGCGACGGTACGCTGATCTCGCCGCTGCTAATGTCAAGGAGTTCAAGATTGACAAGACCACCTAGATGGACCATCCCTTCGTCAGTTACTTTCGCAGAATTCAGTTTTAGTTGACGGAGCGATGTCAACTTTGATAGATGGGCAAGGCCTCGGCCGTCAATGTCGTTTTGCTCCAGGTTCAACACTTCCAATTTGTTCAAACTTGCCAGATGTACCAGCCCAGAACCTGTAATTTCGTTGTCGTTGAGATCCAAACTTCGGAGTTCCGTTAACGGCTTCAGATGCACGAGGTCTTCATCACCTAGTTCGGATAGACCCAGGGACAAAGAGCGAAGCGTTGTCAGCTTGCCAATCTGTGACAGCAGGTTTTCGGACAAAAAGTCGGCGTTAAGTGAAATGACCTGGCCATTGTCGTCGTATTCCGGCGTCTTTTCGTCTTTCTTTAGGGCTGCAATCACCGTTGCAATCTCGGAGTTGCGCATCGTGGGACCGGCAATCTCAGCCGGTAAGTCGATCCGCGGTGCTGAACTCTGGCTAGGGTTCATCGCCGGCCGACTGAGATTCGCATCGGCAACCTGCGTCTTGTCGCTGGTCGCCGAATCTCCGCTCGTGGCGGGCTGGTTGTCGACGACCTTGACTTCGCTTCGCCCGACGAATAAGTACAAGCCAAGTCCACACGCCCCGAGCATGCCAACCGCCAAGACGCCGCCGCCGATCAACAACAGCAGCAGCAAGTTTGAACTCTTTTTCTTTCCTTGCGCGTCCGGTTTCGCGGGCAGCGGACTTGCGGACGCCGTTGAAGCGAATCCGGGGAAGGCCATGTTCGCTGCCTGCGCGTCCGGCCCCATGGAAGGAGCGGGCGTCGTGGCGAGCGGATCGGATACGTTGTTCTCTAGCGGATCTGATTCAAACACCGACGACGACCGTGGCGACTCAATGCGGAGTGCTCCGCTACATTTCGGACACCGCACGGTCTTGCCGGCCATCTCCGACTTTGCGTTGAAGCTCGCGCCGCAGGAACAAGTAACAGGAATCGTTGAGGCCGCCGGCTGATCCGGCACCGGTTGTCGAGAGGCGGACGGTTGCCGCGGTGCCGCGCCGGGTTGGTTGTCGTTTCCATGCGCGGCGGAATCTGGAATGCGCAGAGGCTGCTGGCACTTGGGGCACTTTACAGTTTTACCCGCCAGTTGATCCTTCGCTTGAAGCTGTTGCCCGCATTGACATCGCACCGAGATGGCCATGAGGATGTCCCCTTGATCGCTTGAAAGATGAAGGTCCTTGCGTGGGTCTGACGTTGGCGACGACAGCGGAGGGGCCGAGGTTGGGCTGACTCCCAGTGGTTTCAACGGGCTGCATGGACGGGGCTGCATGGACGCCGCTGCCAGGTAATTCTAAAGTGGGCGGCACCCCCACGCTATCAGGGGGACCCGGAGGTCCAGCAGATCGGCACTCGCGATTCTGTTGCCTACCACCCCGCCGGAAGGAAACTGAACTTCTCACGCGAAGGCGCTAAGCCGCGAAGCTAGAGTCAGTCTGGACCATTCCATCCTTCGCGGCTTCGCGCCTTCGCGTGAACACGATCTTCCGTTAGTCAATTGCTCAGTCCAATTTGCCGTCTACTTCCTGATCGCCCGTTGGATGGCATCTGGCAGTTTGGGATCGACGATTCCCACCGCTCCTCGGGCCGACTGCGTGACACAATCTTCAATTGCCTCTTGCAAAGCTTCGATGTCCGTATCCCAGTACTTGGCGTGGTCTTTTTTTGGCGGCGGCACGATCGGTCGAATGATTCGAAATCCGATTTCGCTTTGCATGTCCGAGGCCAGCCACCAGGGGCTTGTCGGAATTTGCGCTTCTAGCTCTTGCCAATCGATCGATGACGCCCGCCGGGAGGCGCTGCGGCAGGCCTGGGGATCGGAATCCCATGATCCACCGCGAACGGTTCTTGGATACAACTCGGTTGGCCAGCGAATCGGTTCCCGTCTTGCGGCGACTCGCTTTTCGAGTTTCTTGTAGCCCCGCTCGTCGAACTGGTCCAGCACCCATTCAGCCGCGTTGCCGTGCATGTCGTACAAGCCCCAGGCATTTGGTTTTCGTCCACCAACCGGATGGGTTTGCTCATTGGCATTTCCGAAATGCCAGGCGTACTTGTCGAGGTCTCGCGCCGTGTCGCCAAAGTGATAGGCCGTTTTGCTGCCTGCTCGACAGGCGTATTCCCATTCCACTTCGCTGGGCAGGCGGTAGAATTCGCCGGTTAGTTTGCTCAGCCACTTGGTATATTGTTTCGCGCCGTACTGTGTCATCGAGACGGCCGGGTAATTGGGCACGGTGCGTTTGTCGCGAACCTCGGGCATCCGTCCCAGCGAATAGTAGATCATGCTCGGCGCGGTCACGATGTCGGCGCGATTTTCTTTGGTGACTCTCCGAGTTCCGGCTCTGTTAAACTGCTTGAATACTCCGTTAAGATCGTAATAGCCATGGTACTCGCCCCACGTCACTTCATGCTTTCCCATCCAAAACGGCGGCACGATGAACTTGACTCGTGGACCTTCGCTATCATGACGGCCTGCTTCGCCAGCCGGACTTCCCAACCAGAACTCGCCGCCCGCGATTGGCACCATTTGAAACGTAACGTCGGTGCCGGGAATCTTCGCCGTATAGGGAATCATGTAGCCGTGCATCGTGGCAACGAACCGGCCCCCTGTCGGCCGTGAACGAGTAATCCCGACCGGCGTTTCGGCGAAAGATTCCGTCGCGGCCAGGAGAACCACCAGTACGAAAAGGAAATTTCGAGTTCTATACAAGGTACGCAGCCCAATCCTATTCTTGGTGAACCAAATTATTGCCAGTGGATATCACCGCATCAACAAATATCCTACGTCATTGGTGCCAGCCGGTTCAACTTAAGGAAATAGCCAAAGGCGATCTTCAAACGAGAATCTCGGAAAACGGTTAACCAAGCGTCGCCACTCAATCTTCTGTTGGTCATCAAGACAACCCTGAAATAGAATATGCGTGGCTCTAGGAGCCCAATCGTCCATTCAGATGGTGATGCAGATGAACCTACGGCGACGCATCGGTCAGTTTCGGCTGCGAACACTCTTCTTCCTGATCCTCGTGTGCGGCATTGGCTTGGGTTCGTACCGTTATCATTGCTATCTTCATAGCGAAGGCTGCAAGCTCTGGCGATTGCGAGAGGACATCAGAACAGCAGCGCACATAGAGATTATTTTTGAAAACTTGGTTGAATTGGACTGCTTTGTGGTTCGAGACAGGGGTGCATTGCGGAAACTGTCGGATCAGAAATGTTGGCCACAATACACAGTGATTGAACCTCCAAAGGGTCCACAACCGCCACCGGTTTACTCAGGCGTTCGTGATCTCTTTGTCTTGTATATCGTCAAACCAAGCGGTGACCGGCGCAAGGTGTTTGTTCTTGAAGAAATAGTATTGATTGTTGACGATCAAAACGCGAAAACGACATGTTCAGCGTTGTTCGAAGAGTTAACGATGTTGCACCGTTCAATGAAAAAGAATGGCAAGGTCACTGAAGTAAAAAAGGAAGAGGATATAAGCAGAGTCTTTCCTGACAATCCGTTCGTCCGTTACAACGATCCGCAGGAATAGCCGCGGCGAGAACGGGAACCTTGCCCATAGGTTTTGTCACTCTTTCATTCGCTGCTCCAAGGCAAGCAGTGCGCTCGCAGTCTAGCGTCAGGCGGTTTGGCAGCAATGGTCTTCGCTCGATCTGTTACAATAAGCGGCATCGTGGCACGTCGTTCACCAAGGGGAGTTCAGCATGGGCACATTTCGGTTGAGTACTTTGACGCTCGTGATTGGGGCTATTGTTGGCGTGGATTGCTTTGGGCAGGACACGGGAGGCGAAAGCCAGCCAGCCGCTAATTCCGGCCATGTCCTGAAAGAAGGACCAACGCCAAGGATCAGAATTTCGAAGGAGACCACCCGTGTCGAAGGTCCCACTACGGACATGGGCTACGTCGACTATCTAGCCGTGCTCAATCAACGCTGCTCGAAGGGTGTGACTCCGGAGAACAATTTTGCCGTCGTCCTCTGGCAAGTGGCGGGTCCGGGATCTGGCATGACAGAAGATGAGGTCGCGGTTCCGTTCTTCAAAGCTCTGGGGATCGATCCACCGCCACCTGAAGGTGACTATCTCGTTCATTTGGGAATCATTGCACAACAAGAAGCCGCCGCGGTTGACCCTCCGGCCGACGCCGATCGAATGGCGCAGATCCTCATCGGAAGAATGTCGCACGCGATTGAACAGCCGTGGACCAAAGCGCAGTTCCCCGCACTTGCCAAATGGATCGAAGCCAACGACAAGCCGCTCAATCGGATCGTCGAAGGGACGCGTCGATCGCACTATTACTCGCCGTTCGTTTCGATCAGGGGCATGGATATGATCATGCCATGTCTGCCGGCGATTCAGCAATGCCGGGATTTGGCACGGATGCTACAAGTGCGGGCCAACTACTATCTTGGCCGCGGCGAGACCGAAAAAGCGTGGGCCGATTTGCTCGCTCTACATCGCCTGGCTCGACATGCCGCAAGCGGAGGCACGCTTGTCGATGTAATGACTGGAGCTGCAATTGACCACGCGGCATGTGAGCGAGACTTGCAATTACTTCGACTTGGCAAATTGAGTTCGAAGAAACTCAAGCTCATGCTTGAAGACTTCCAGAAGCTGCCACCGTTGCCAAAGATGTGGGAAGTGCTGGACGCCGCAAAATCCCTCGCGATCTCTTTACAGGCGAACCGCTCAAATATGTTGGGGAAGCAGAGGGCTATCGGTTGTACAGCGTGGGGCCGAATCGGATTGATGACGCCGGCAACGGGCCGCGAACCGATGTCGACGGGGGCGACGATCTGGCGATCGAATTTGGTCGGCTTAGCCAAGACGAATAACTCTGCCGCAATCAAACGCAGGTCTGTGGGGAACGAGTGCGGGAGTGTGAATCGCCGTCATCCCCGTTCGATAATCGATCGACGATCTCGGGCCAACGATCCGGGTAGCCGTAGTGAAGTGATTGGAGTAGCGCGAAGAGCGTCGTGCCGACGGCGCCGGTTAGGCGGCCTTGAACTTGATCGCGGTAGCGGGCGGCGATCCAATCGGTGACCGCTTCCACGGTGAATGGTAGACATGCTCGCCGTCCCTCCCAGGTGGTCAGTGGTGTGAACGATTTAAGTTGACGCGACGTCAGGTCGACTCGCAATTCGCCAAACAGGAACGAAAAGCGGGTCTTCATGGTTCGCGCTAGGCCAAAGAACGTGACGTCTTCCGCATTGGGGCGAAATCTGCCGGTGCATTCCTCCATCGCCTCGCGGATCGCCGTGGCAAAGGGATCATAGGAACCGTCGCTGTTCAAGTCCTCGGGTTGTCCGTCGCCGCTGACCGCGGGCTGATAGCCACCCGCGTTCCAGGCCACCGCGTTGCCTCGGCGGCCAAAGTAGATAAAGTTATCGCGAGTGATCACCGAGAGATTCACGGCCAGTGGATTCGACAACCTCGAATCGACGAACGAGTCGAGCGGCCCGGCGTATTTCTGTCCCAGTGAGTAGCCGTCGGACATCTCGCGATCGGTATCCATGTTGGTCAATTTCGTGAAGTAGTATCGAGTCCAGCCGACGTCCAGCCGCAGCGGCTTGGTTTCGATTCCCATCCCGCTGGGGCCCGCGCTTCCCCAGGACGCGCCGCGGAGACGAACTTGCCGGTTATTCACGAGCGTCCGCCCCCTGCGCCGCGCTTCGACTTCCATTCGCCGTAGGTCCTCGTCGGCGGTTACGGCTAATTCGTCCGGTAATACATACTCTTCGGCCGGAGCATCGCCAATGATGTCGCCCGGGCCCAACCGAAGTTCGCCGTCGCCGCCGACGGCAATGAAGACCTGGACTTTGACATCGCCGACGCGATAGTAGTCATGTTCATGTGGTGCGACTTTGAATGTTTCATGCAGTAACCGGTGCCACGCCTCCTCCGCATCGGCGACCAAGTCGAATGCTTGGAGCCGTCCAATGTCTGGATGCATTGTCTTCCAATCGCAGGGCTCCATCAGCACGGGCAACACCTTTCCCTTGAGATGAGGCATCTCCATGGCTAACTGAACCTCGCGCTGCACCCAATCCGAACTCAATGCCGCCGGCGACAGCAACACAACGAACCAATGGCAAAGTTCCAATCCTTCGCGAATTTGAGGTTCGAAGTACCCCGCGCCGATAGTCCGTGGTGCGTACCACGTATTCAGGTAGTGCAGCCGCAGCTTTTCAACGATCGCTTCCGCCGCCGACTGGTCTTTCGTGCTATGGCTAATGAAAATCTGCATCGTAGTGGCAGCCAGCTTTGTTGATGGACTGGTTCGCGGGAGTTTTCCATATCCAGACCTCCTTGTTTTACCAAACTACCAGTGTTCTGCTCCAACTCCTCGCGATTTTCCCAACTCTTTGGACAATAACCGTGCCAAGTGCAAATCTACGGGCCCGCCCGTGCGGCGATGGCGGGAAACTGCTCTTGCGCCAGGTCGTCAATTTTGAGATACCGCCTCCATGAGGCTGGCATCCGAAAACTTGGGCGAGATTTCCGAGGGGCCGTCACCTGCGCCGGCTCCGCGGTTCGAGGATTCGCCAGTGTTTCGGCTTGGCTATCGACGATGGTTGGATGGACTGCGGGGCGTCGCGGTGCTGATGGTCCTCGCTTTTCACTTTCGCTTGCTAGGTGGCGGCTGGCTTGGCGTGGACATCTTTTTTGTGTTGAGCGGCTTCCTGATAACCAGCCTGTTGCTCGAAGAATGGCAGCAGCGCGGAACAATTTGTCTCAAACGATTCTACCTGCGCCGGGCGTTGCGTTTGATGCCGGCCTTTTTCACGCTGCTGATTTTGTGTGGGATTTATGCACTGGTGTTTCAGTCAGCGGAAGAGGCTGCCAACACCAGAAGAGAAATGGCCGTGGCTGCTTGCTATATTTCGAATTGGCCGTGGCTGCATAACACGAACATGCCCATGCTCGGGCACACGTGGTCGCTCTCCGTCGAAGAACAGTTCTATTTGCTGTGGCCTTTGTTGCTGTATGGGATGCTGCGGTGCGGGGTGCCGCGAAAACGAATCATTCGAGTGACATGGATTGGGATCATTACTTGCGTCTTATATCGGCTCGGCCTGCACTTTGGCCATCCACCGTCGGGTGCCGAACGAATGGTCTACACGCTGCGCATCTACATGGGACTCGACACGCGCGCCGATGCGTTGCTCGTTGGTTGCTTCGCGGGCATGCTCGTCAGTTGGAATCTGGTGCCCCGATCGCGCCGCTTCATCACCGGCATGAGCATCGCTTCGGTGATTTATGTTGCCGTCATCTGGCGATTTTCGACCACCCGATCCTTGGACCATGTTTCGTTCTACTACGGCCTGTTTACCGTCGTGGCGCTCATGGTGGCGACCGTTATCATCCGGTTGATGGCCGCGCCCGCGGGACTCGCATCCACCATTCTCGAATCGAAGCCGCTGGTAGGCATCGGTCGCATCTCCTATGGCTTGTATCTATTTCACGTTCCCATCATCTACTGGGTGAGTCCGAGTGGCTTGGGATGGCAATACCCTGGGTCCACGTTGCTGGTGGCGGCGCTGACTCTGGCCGCCGCCGTGCTTTCGTTTTTCTGCGTTGAGCGACCTTTTCTTCGGCTCAAGCGGCGGCTGCATTTTGCAAGTTCGGAGTCCAACGCGACCGCGTCCGTTTCCATTTCCGCGGGCAACGTGCCCCAGCACTTCGCCTAGACGATTCATGCCTTCAAGAGTTGCTCTCGCATGGGCCCGATTCGAAGCGATGGTTTCTGACTCGAATTGGCAGTGGTCGGTCGTGAGTAGCAGTCTCTACCGCTCGATGTTGACTCGGTATTTGCGTTCCAAGTAACTTTCAACCGACTTCAACTCTTTGTCGGACAGATCCCTTCCATAGAGAATGATCTCGGCGATATCGCCCTGCCAGAAGTTGCGTTTGCCGACGTAACCCGCTCCCACGAACCCGTTGGCGGAGTTCATTGGGTGGTAGCCGAGGGCCGCGCCGTCGTCGTCTCGTGTGCCATTGATGAAGAGTGCCGTTCCGTTTGTTTCGGGATTGGTTCGGCGCATACACAAAACGGTGGGATCACCCAGCGGCACCGCACCGAGTTTCGTCGTCCGCACGCCTGGCCACAGGTATTCGCCGCTGAGAAAGTTCTGATAGGAGGACGCGTAGGACAGCGAGCCTTGGTTGTGGGTGGAGACCGCCATGTTCGTATGCCCGTGGCTGATGATCGAGCCACCCTTGTCGGTGCGCACCACCGCGAGCAACGTCGAGTTGTAATAGGAGTACAGCAACCCACGGCAGTAATCGACCATCAGCGCGTCGTTCTCGCCGTCGAATCGCACGGCGGGCTTGCCGTTGATGCCGTTACTTATCCAGACGGGCCGTTTTGCCGATTCGGTTTGATCGGAAAACAACCGGTTTGGCGAAGCGTCATCCCATTTGGCAACGGTCTCGCCGTCGCCAACGTTAGTAATTGCGTCAGCCTTTAGCCACATCACGAGCCTGTCTCGGGGAATGACTGGGTCGGTCTTCGGTTGGACGGTGATGACTGTCGTATCGAATGCAGTTCCTCCAGCGTTGTCCTTGACCACCAGGGTTATCGTGTGAGTGCCAACGGGAAGATTCACACTGACGTTTTTACCCGTGGCGATCTGTTTTTCCTCGACGACCCACCGGTAGCCCGTGACGGTTCCGTCATTATCGATGCTCTTGCTGGCGTCAAGTGTTACGGCTTGGTGTCCGTCGCCATCGGTATCACGGACGGTTTGGTTTGGACCGGCATTGGCAAAGGGAGTGCGATTACCCGAGTAGGCGGCCTTTCCCACGGTGTCGGCGTGTGCGTTGAAACCGGGACCGCCGCCAAGCACGTAGCCGTTGCTCGCTCCCGCCGGCGTCGGCGCGATCCAAAACGAATACAGCTTACCGCTCGACAAATGAAAACGAATGCGCACTTCGCGTCCCGTCAGCGAACCAAGATCCTCCGCACCGTTCCAAGCGACCGCCTGCAGCGTCTCGTTCACTCGAATGGGCTGGCACTTTGATCGACTAAATGGCTCCAGCACATTTCCGTTGCGATCGAGTAGCTCGGCACGCAACTCACCTTCCGCCGCATCGACATTGACAAACAGATGCTTGCCGCTGAAGCGCACCGTGCGAGTGGTGAGCGTTCTCTCTTCGCTGCCGGCATCCATCGATGCGAAGCCGTCGCGTCGCATCACGGCCAGGCCGGTGGAGACGTTGGCGTCGTGAATCCATTCCGTTTCCTTCGTTAGCTCCGGGTCACCCCGGCGCGCACTGACGTAAAAGTAGATGTGGTCCCCCACGACTAATCCGAGGCTGCCTACGGGTTGGATGTTTCCCCACCGCCACGAACCACGTTTTTCTGAAACGCCCAGAAAGGTGTCGTGTTCGGGGCGATGCCAGTGGAAGCCATCGCGGCTGTAGCCGACCATCAACTCGTTGCACTTCGGCCGGCCGGGTTGCACGGGTCGTCCGTCCGAACGCGATGCGAACCGGCCACGATGGATCGCGAACAGTCCAACCACAACGCTTTCGTAGGCCATCGCGTCCAAGTGGTAGAGCTGAGGCATGTCGCTGATTTCGGGACGCGTGAAATCTCTTCCCAGGTCGGATCTTACCCATAGCGGCGTCAGTGCCGTCGCCGTTCCTTCGCCCGGCCACTTCACGGTTGCCGGGTCATCCAGGTTGCCGGTTTCCCAATACCGTTTGGCACGTCCGCTCCGGTTGGCCTTCGCGCGAATAAGAAACACGTGCTTCTTTCGGAACGGATTGTAGAAGACGGTGGTGCGGTCTCCGCAGTGTCCGCTGCGCCACACGGGTTCACTCCAGTGAATTCCGTCTGGAGAATGACGGTACATCATCGCCCAAGCGGGCGTACCACCGCCAGCTTGAAAGTTGAAGTACTTGAACCGTTTGGCGGGGTCAGTCTCATGCAGATCCATTAACAGGCTGTTCGATTCCGGCGCGCCGCGTCGCAGCACGATGTTCGTGCCTTCGACGACATCCAATTCGGGGCGAGTCCAATGGATGCCGTCCTTGGAAGTGGCTAGGCAAAGATGCCTTGTGTATCCACCCATGTACCACATCTTGAACAGATCGTCTTTCGGATCAAACCACACTCCGCCACTGAACGGCGCGGCGACCGGGCCGTATCCCTCCATCTCGTGGTCGCGCTGGGGCTTGAGAACAGGATTGGACGGATGATAAACCGGACGGTGATGCGTCCGCGTCATGTCGGTCGAGTCGATCAGAAAGTCGTCAAAGAACAATTGTCGTCCGACGTCGATGGGGATGACTCGCGGCGGCTGCTTCAGGTACGGAGGCGTCGGATCGTTGCTGGGAAACGTCGTCTGGTTCGGCGGCCATTCGTCTGGCAAAACAATGCCGTTGTAGAGCGTCTCTCCGGCGCACGCCGCCGAACAGAGAGCCCACAAAAACACGACCATTGAGTTCTGGATCATCACGTCCCGCGCCATTGGGAGGAAGGAACGCCCTACTTCGTTTGCGAGTCATTGTGGAATCTCCTGCACGCCAAGTCAACGAACTGCGCGGTGCAGGCGTAGGCCGGCCCGAGCGAATCGCTGCTCCGGCAGACCACGGTTGTGCCTGAAGTCGTGGCCCATACGGGCAGAATGATTTAGGGCAGGCATGGCCAAGGGGACCACCAAATCACCGCGTCAACCAAATCACCACGTCAACCAAATCACCGCGGCGGACTGCATTTTGACCCCGTTCCGCTGGCTGTATTGCCGGTCTGGCGGATCTTTCCGAAAATACCGGCAACTACCTGCTTGACCGTCTTGCTGGGGCATGTCAACCTAATCGGGGCACCGGAACTGCTGCCTCCAACTTCCATGAGTGGTTCCTCATGATCACGATGTCGAAACCGATCACGAATCTCTCCGCGGGCGACGGCCTCACGCTCTTCCCCACTTACGGCCACCGCCACAAGGATGGCCGCACCTGGAAGGCGAACTTCTGTGGCGTCGTCATCGAAACGGAGAACGTCCGCGCCTATAAGCGGCTGATGGTGCGAGTGCTCAAGCGGTTCATCAAGGCCGACCCCGCCGAATTCGAGACCGATATTTTTCGCGAACGCATCAAAGCCTTCGCCGCCGAGACGATCAAGGGCCGGCGGATTGCCATCCGCATTGGCTCACAAATCCACCGGCTGCAAAAAAAGTCCAAAGGGACCGGCCATTTTCGCGGCAGTGTGCGCTTGACGTTGGACGAGGTCGATCGCTTAAAGGCGGACGGGGTCATTACCGAAGACCGGCTCAATTTCGAGGTGATCCGCTCCAGCGACGACCATCCGGAAATCGTGGGACAATGTCACCTGCTGGAGCCCCAAGGCGTGTCCGTCGTGTCCGACATCGACGACACGATCAAGGTCACGCAGGTCGTCAACCGCAAGGCTCTGCTGGATAATACTTTTCTGCGTCGTTTTGAACCGATCGACGGCATGGCGGAATTGTATCGTCATTGGAGGGGCCACGGAGCTGTCTTTCACTATGTCTCTTCCAGCCCGTGGCAGTTGTTTGAACCGCTGTCGAACCTCTGCCGGCAAGAAGGCTTTCCGGATGGCACGATGCATCTGATGAATTTTCGATTTCGCGATCAATTGTTGCGAAAACTGTTGTTGATCCGCCGACGTCGCAAGGCCGGAACGATCAAGGCGCTGTTAAGAGTATTCCCACGGCGAAGTTTCATTCTGGTGGGAGACTCGGGAGAGGGCGACCCCGAAATGTATGGAGATTTCGCGCGGCGTTACAGAGACCGCGTCGACGCCATCCTCATCCGTCAGCTTCCCGAGCGGCCGCTGGAAGGCGAGCGCCAGCAAAAGGCTTTTCGCAAACTCAAGATCCCCTGCCGCACCTTCGAGCGAGCCGAAGAAATCACCGATTTTCTTACCAAGGTTAGTCGTTGATCGCTCCGCGATCAAAACGGTTTCGTCTTGTTCGCGGAGCGAACAACGACTATCTCGACGGCGCGGCCGTTTGCCATGGTTTGACGCCAATCGAAATCCATAGTCTACTGAGTGGTTGGCGTGATGTTACGGATTCGTTCCAAAGGGGGAGTGCCGATGCGCATGAACACCGTTACGTTTTTCGCTGTCGCGCTGGGCAGCATGCTCCAGGCGAACCCGATGTTCGCGGAAAACGACACCGAGCAAATTCGGGCCGCCGTGACGGGTGGGCTGCGTATCGTGCAAAAGGCTGCCAAGAACTATCCCGACCATCGTAGTTGCTTTTCTTGTCACCATCAGACCTTGCCGATGATGGCCATGCAGTTATCCGGTCGAAAGGGGTTCGAGGTCGATGGCGACCTCCTTCAAGATCAGGCCAAATTTTCTTGGAAGACCTTTGACTCGCGCCGCGAGACCCTGGCGGAAGGAAAAGGCGTCGGTGGTGGCTCGATGTCCGTCGGCTACGCGTTGTGGGCTCTGGACATTGCCCAGTGGAAGAAAGACGCCACCACGACCGCCATGGTCAGCTTCTTGCTGAAGAAGCAGGCCAAGGATGGCTCCTGGCGTCGCAGTTCGAATCGGCCGCCGCTTGAGGATTCGAATTTCACTTGCACGATTCTGGCCGTGTACTACATGGGCAAGTTTGCCAGCGAGGACCAGAAGCCCGCGGTGGAAGCCGCCACACAGCGGGCGCGGACTTGGATTTTGGAAACCAAGCCCGCATCGCACGAGGATCGGGTCTCACGCTTGGGAGCGCTCGCGCTATTGAAGGCGGATCTAGAGGAACTGCAAATGGCTCGCAAGGAAATCCTGGCCGCGCAAAACGAGGATGGCGGTTGGAGCCAGCTTGCCGACATGTCGAGCGACGCGTATGCAACGGGGCTCACGTTATTCACCCTACATCGAACTAGAACTCCGACGGACGATCCATCGTTCCAGCGCGGCGTGCGATTCCTGCTGGATACGCAATGCGACGACGGGTCATGGTTCGTAAAAAGCCGCTCCAAGCCAATTCAGCGATTCTTCGATAACGGTGATCCCCACGGCAAGGATCAGTTCATTTCGATTTCAGCCACGAGTTGGGCAACGGCAGCGCTGGCCCTTACCCTCCCGGCAAGTTAGTCGTTGATCGCTCCGCGATCAAAACGTTTTCATCTTGTTCTTTCGTCTAGCTCTTCCGTTCTGTTCGCGGAGCGAACAACGACAATTTCCAGTTGGTTTCGTAATTGAGTGGGACCGATCGCCGCGACGAGTTCGGCATCATTGCTTGCGCAAGACTACAAGACCTTCCAATGCTGGCTTGTCGTTTACTTTGACAACGGCATCAATCTCTTTGGCGGTTTTTCCTTGCCCGACCAAGTCCTGCACCTTGGGCAGTGCCTGCTCGTAAGCACGCACGACCGATTCGATGTTGCCAAGGGATGTTTCTTGGTCCTTGGTAAGGCCCTTGGTCTCTCGGTATCGCGAGACAATCAGTAAGACGGATGAGAGTCCGGATCGCGCGCGGGCGAGATATTTTTCGTCGGCTCTCAAAACGAAGTTTTTGAAATTGTGAATACCACTGCCGTAGCCAATGTGAAAATCGAGGTTTTCGATGTTGTTCCATTGATGCCCGGCTCGAAGCGCGGCAATGGCTTCGATCGCCGGCGAATCATCGACCGCGACAATTTCATCAATTTCTTCAACGCTCTTTCCTTGCTGCCAGAGTTTTTCAATGGTTGGCAAATGCCCCTGGTATTGCTGGACTACGCCACCAATCGCCTTAATCGCGGCCTTTTCCTCATCGTTCAATTTATCGGACTTGCTCAGCGCGGTTAGGCTCGTACTGGCTTGTTCGAACATGGATGTGGCCGCCGCGCGATATTTTTCATCGCCCCGGAGTACGTAGTTTTTGAAATTGTGTATTGCCCCACCGTAGCCGAGCGTGCGAACCAATTCAGAGACGGCGTCCTTTTTGTCTTGCGCCTCGATGTGGTTGTTGATGAAAAAGATGGTTAGGCAAAAAACGGTTAAGGTCAGTTTACTGGGGTGCATCGAAAAGTCCTTTTAGGTCTACTTGTAGGTTGGCGTGGCGTGGGGAAGCGGTGATTAAGAACCCAGCAGCGTTGCCAGTTCGGCGATCACCGGCAGCACCTCTTGTCGCGATTCGTTTATGTATTGATACCGAGTCGGCGATATTCCGTTTGCCGGCATCGCCGTGATGGCGTTGGAGAACGAATCCCAGGCGGCAACGGTGTTTCGCGCGTTTGACTGCAAGTCTTGGGCGCTGGTGCGTTGGCCCAGATTCGCGTGCAAATTGTGAACTTGAGTGATAAAGGCGTCACTTGATCGATAGGCCTGATCCCGATTGGCGGGCGAGCGATAGTAACGCCCAAATCGGCGGACATCGTACTGCATGTGCCGAGCCATTTCTTCGAGCGAAGCGGCCAATTGAATCGCTTGGGCATGGTTCAGGCGAGGGGGTACTCCCAGAATCTCACGGAGTTCATTATCGTACGCGGCGATCAACTGGCGGCTGTTGGCGGGACCCTGAACATTTGAATTCAGATAACGGCCCAATTCGTGCCATTGGTCGTCGATGTACGTGACGTCCGCAATCAAGTCTTTTAGCGGCGAGTTGTTATCGACGCGCTGGCGGAAGTGCTGGCAGCGAACGTGCAATTGCCGCGAGGTCGTCAACAAGGCTTGCTGTTGTGTCGAAGACAGTTGAAGCAATGTCTTGACACTCATGTTGTCCAGCAGCGAACTGACTTCCCGTTCCATTTGCCGCGAGACATGTGCGAGATAGGCTCGATCAATCGACGGCTGGAGACGCAGTTTTTGAAATGCCAATTGATTGCCATGACGAATGCGCCGCATCCGGCGGTCGCAAGAAGGGTTTTCGAAGGGATACAATTTGGCGGCGAATTTCCGCCAGTCCGAGACGAACGACGAGTACTTGGTGACCAGATCATCGTAAGTGGCGTCCACGGCAACCACGCTCAAGCGTTGACATTGCTCGGCCAGCCCACGACACTCGCCAGCGAAACCGTTGGCATTTGGCTGGCCCTGCAATTCGATTTCAATGTCGTCCAGCAGCGCGCGCAAATATCCACTCGTCTCGGAAGCCAGCCGGGACGTCGACATCCGGTCGAATTGCCGCGGGATTTGAAAAAATGTGCAGATCGCGTCACTGTGACGATCGAGCTGGTGGATTTGCCCGCCGGTATTGGAGTCCAAGCCCGGCAACTTTTGGAGTCGAAACGAGAGTGCACGCCACTCGGAATCCAGCCCACGATACTGTTCGCGCAGAACGTTGAGGTCATTGGACTTTTGCGATTGTTCGTACATCACGGCCGCCGTGGTTTTTACTTTCAGCAGGTCACCCATCAGGGGGCGTACGCCACGGATTGTCGAACTAACTCGCTGCAAGCTGTTCGCCAACGCCGCGGTATTCGTGGCGAACGTCCGTAATGCGCCGCGGTATTGGAGTAACTGTGGAGAGGCGGCGGTTGGCTGGACGGTTGGGGTCGGCGTACTGAAGGTGCGCCGATGCCAATCCGACGCCCTCTGCCGCTGGAGTACCTGTTGACGATCCTTTTCCACCCGCGACACAACAAACCCCCGATACAGACCTTCGACGGCATTCCGCTGCGAACGAACCGTTCGCGGCGCGAGAACCATCGTCAAAGCGATACACAAAAAGCCAAGCAAAATCCTCTTGCAACTCATATGCTGTCACTCCTTCAAATCAGCAGACACCAGATTTCGATGTGCCGGATGGCATCCAAAGTACTTCCTTGCAGTGAATATATCGGAAAAGAGCGATAATTCGGGAGTCCAATTTGTGGCCGAGGCGACTCGGAGTGGACCTTTCCGCTCACCTGCAAGCCAGTTCAAGTCAAACTCCGACCGCGGAGTATGGCCTGCGTGGCTAGTTTGAGGGGATCTCATGGGAAAGAAACGGTGACGCACGGTAAGTCGTTGATCGCTCCGCTATCAAAAGGTTTCCTTGTTGTTATTTCGTATTGTTCGGGGAGCCAACAACGACAATCTCGGTGGCAAGCAAACCAGGAGGTTGGCGTCAGCCGATCGAGTCCCAATTGCTTGGCTCCACACGCCACGATGGATCACGCGGAAGACCAATCCGACCAGGCACTAGGCAGACGCTCCAGAGATCCACCCTGCTTACCGCGAGCGCCTCCGCATTCCAATAACTGGGCCTGTCCGGCCTGTCCCCTGGTATGTCCCCAAACTCTTTTTGTGCCGGATTCTACACTTCGGCTGAAAGCCAAGGACTCTCGCCTTGGTAGGCTCATCGTTTCGATACGTCGGTCGATGTGACTCGAGCAGATTGGCAACTTGCGCTTGTGACCTCGGTCGTGAACACCGACGCGAGATGAAGACCATGATTCGACACCGAGGTTTGTCCAACCTCGGCAAGTTGCCGCCGGATCTTCGTGCGGGCGGTGTTGTCGACTCGGTGCAGTTTAGTTTGGTCGGCAATTGGGCTCTTGCTTCTCGTCGACTTTTTGAACCAGAGGGATGTGAAGTCGACGTGAACTTCACTCGTTGCGCAGCACAACCGACAATTCGTTTCAGAGCATCGCGAAGCATTCTCGAAACAACAGAATCATTGGTTGAGGGGATTGCGTTCGTCGTGATTTGTCGCATTGGCTACGTTCGAATCCAGATGAATCATAAAACTGCGGTTGGCCAATTTGTCTATGGTGCTCCAACGATCCGATTCGACATATTGATTCAGGGCGTTGCTCCGGTGATTGCGATCAGATAGGCGTTTACATTTTGGAAGTCTAGGTAATGGTACTTGTAGATTGTCTTTTCGGCATCCAATCGGATCGACAATTCCGCCGGGAGATTGTCTTCTTTCCAAGCCGACTCGTAGACCTTCCCGGTGACTGTAAAAACCAATCGTCGGTGGATCAACGAACCTCGTTCGAGTATTGTGGAGCCAATGAACGTCACCGAATTTGCCGAACAAATTGTCTTCGGAAAAACGCTTGAAGACAAACTGGCTGCCCCAGGGCGATTGACTCGCGACGGGGACGTTCGAAATCGCCCTGATGTTCGTTCGTTGGTCTCGCCGGGCCGGCCAGTTGGTCTACAGATGCGGCATGATCTTATTAGCACGGGTTCACCGCCAAGTGATGATCAACTTGAGAACGAACGCGCCCGAGGTCAGCTGCTTCACTTTCTTGCCAATCACGAATTGCTTGCCACTGAGTTGATGGCGCTCGTATTGTTGAAGTTTCCTGAAGCGCCTCAGGCGTTTCGGCAAGGCATCCTGGTCACGCTCCAAGAGGAACAAGAGCACACGCAGATGTACATCAAGCGGATGCGCGAGTGCGGTGTTGAATTCGGGGCCTATCCTCTCGGCGGCCGGTTTTGGCGAATTGTGGAGCCGATGCAATCGCCGATGGATTTCGTATCTCGATTAAGCCTGACGTTTGAGCAAGCCAATCTCGATTACAGTTTGCATTTTGCTAACGTATTTGGCCGGCTGGGCGATGCGGAGACCGCGGGGTTGCTGCGGAAGATTTACGAAGACGAAATCGGCCATGTCCAACATGGTTTGCATTGGTTTCGTCAATGGAAAAATCCTGAGCAGAGTGACTGGGAAGCCTATCAGGATTCGCTTGAGTATCCGATGTCGCCTCAGCGCGGGCGCGGGCCACGAGCAGCTTTCAATCGCGAAGGCCGAGTGCTGGCAGGACTGACCGACGATTTTATCGACTCGATTGAAGTGTTTCGGCAATCCACGGCTCGACCGCCAACGGTTCGTTGGTTCGATCCGAGTGCCGAATCCGGACTGACAGGGGAGGGCGATTCACATTTGCTGGATCAGGTTGGAAAAGACCTTGAACTCGTCATGGTCCCTGTTGCTCGACAAGACGACATCGTGTTGGTGCGTGAAATCCCATCTCGTGATTTGCGAAAACAGTTGATCGACGTCGGATTCGATTTGCCTGAGTTTGTTGCGTTGGATTCAAGACAGACTTTGGCACATCGCAAACTGGGCGAATTCGCACCGTGGGCATGGACGCCGAACAACCATCGAGTCGCCGAGCCACTGGTTCAATCGGTGCGTCGCCCGCCGCCCGAATGGTCAAATGAACAAACCGACCTGTTTCGAAAGTCTTGGAGTGCGAATTGTCTAGGCCGCTGGCTGAGCCAAGACGATCAGAACCAATTCAAGGAAACCCCAGCTCCCGATTGGTTCTCAAAGTCCGATTGCGTGGCAATTGAGATCTTTGAGCAGGCTGACGTTCAAGAGGCTTTGGATGAAATCAGATCCCGCGGATTTGAGAAAGCGGTCTTCAAGCTTGATTTGGGCGCTTCGGGTCGAGGCCAAAGACGTTTTGTGACCGGTCGTAAACTAGACGAATCGGACGAAGCATGGTTGCGATCAGTTTTCAAAGTATCAAACAACTTTGCTTTCGCGCCTCCGGAAGACTCTGTCCAGCGAGCGGTTGCGGTTCTTGAGCCTGAGTTGGAACGGGTGGTTGACCTGTCTTTCTTGTGGGATGTGAGATTCGAAAACAGCAAGTTCACGGAAGCCTTGGAGCCCTGCGATCGGACGCCTGAGGATTTAGAAAAAAACAGTTTAACGAAGTGCCTTGGTTGGACACGATCTCTGGTTACCGTTGGACGTAAGTATGTGGGCACGCGATTGAGCAAGCCGTTTTTTGACTGCATACCCGAGGTTAGGCAATTTCTACTTGCCGACCGAGGGGAAAAACTGGGGGCGATTTTGAATTGGCTTGAGCCACGTCTTGCCGCTGAACTTTCTTCGCGAAACTTTGCGGGCTGTTTCGGCGTCGATGCGTTTTTGTATCGAGGAGTTGGCGGTGAACTCCTGGTCAAGCCTTTGGTTGAGATCAACCCTCGGATGACGATGGGCCATGTCGCATTGGCGATGCAAAAGAACGTGGCTCCTGGCGTGGTTGCGGAGTTTCGGGTCTTGACGAAATCGGAATGGAGCCAGTTGCCTGACTCAATTAAACGAGCTCCGTTAACGACTACCCAGGATGGTCGCTGGTCGTCAGGCATCGTCCGATTGAGCGAAATCAATGAGAAAACAAAACTGGTGCCCGTGGTTTTGATTGGTCGCGATTGCCTGGGAACAGCCGGGTAAAGGCGTCCTGACGCGCGAATTCACGCGAGAATCGAAGCGATGACATGGCAACAGTATGCTCCCTGAATTACCCGTCAACCCCGAAACCCGAGTCTGACCCCGGCGAAGCCATTCCCCTACCTCCGAATGGCCCAGCGCATTTTGGCTGAGGCGGCCCGGGAGTTGGTCCACACCTCCTGGCCGGTTGGACGGATGATATCCGGGGCGATCTCACGGTAGACCCCGCTCCGAACTCCGTCGCGGAAGTGATGCTTCACGCGGCGATCCTCACCGGAGTGGAAACTCAAAATAGCCACCCTGCCACCCGGAAGGAGACAGTCCGGGAGACGCCGGAGAAAGGCGTCTAGGGCGTTGAACTCTTCGTTGACAGCGATGCGGATGGCTTGAAAAACGCGAGCCACCGTGGAGCGTCGTCCGTCGTCCGTGATGTCATTGGGCAAAGCGCTCTCGATCGCGCGACGCAGTTGCCCGGTGGTGTCGATCGGTTCTCGCTCGGAGAGCTCGGCGAGGGCCGCAGCGATCTGTTCCGCAAGCGGTTCGTCGCTCCCGTCAGCCAGGACGCGTACCAACTTTTCGGAGCGACAGCGTCTGAGCCAATCCCGAGCGCTCACTCCGCGTTCGGGGTTCATCCGCATGTCGAGCGGCCCATCGTGCTTGTAGGAGAAGCCACGAGCGGGGTTGTCAACTTGCATCGAGGACAAGCCGAGGTCCGCAAGCACGAAGTCCACACCGTCGTGCCAGCCGATCTGTGGCAGCATGCCCGCGAGTCCAGCGAAGTTACAGCGGCGGATGATGAGTGTTTCCGTTCCGTATCCGAGCCCTCGTAATCGCTCCTCGGTAAGAGGGAGCTGCAACGCATCAACGTCGAGGGCGAGGAGCTGACCGCCGGGCTGGAGTCCTGTCAGCAGCGCTTCGCTGTGTCCGCCATGTCCGAGAGTCACGTCCGCTCCTCGTTCGCCAGGCTGCGGGGCGAGGTGCTCGAGTAGTTCGGTGACGAGGATCGGGCGATGCTGACCGGCCGGCGTCTTTCCGGAGCCGATCAGCTTCGCGATCGTCTCCGGGTCGGGTGAAGAAGAAAGTTCTTTGTACTTCTCATCGTAGTTGCGAGGATGCGTGCCGCGGTAACGTTGCCGGCGACGAAACGGCTGCCCGTCAGCAGGCTCGTGGGCGGTGGGCTCATCGTCGTTCATCAGATGTGAAGGTTCCTCTGCTTGTTGTTTGGCACGCCAGCTCTTTTCTGCTGCGAACGATCTCGCTTCCATTCACAACCGTGTTGCTCAACACTAACAATCTAGCGATCCTTGCCGCTGAGTCCAAGGTTGAACGCTGGGGAAGCCCCTGTTTGTTTGTGTATTCGCATTTAGAATGGTGCGATGTTTCAACTGCGCTGCACCGTCCGAGATTGCCAACAATTGCTTGAGCAGCGCGAGCGAGATCTGGTCTGCCGCGCCGACCATCATTTTGATCAAGCCAAACAGGGCTACTGGAATCTCCTGCAACCTCAGGATAAGAAGTCGAAGAATCCTGGTGATTCGGAGGATGCTGTTTTGGCCAGGCACCGTTGGCTTCAACATGGACACGCAATATCACTGATAGAAACCCTGCGTCCGTGGTTCGCTGCGAACGGCACGGAGACGAATCAAAGAACGCTCGATTTGGGGTGTGGTGAAGGGTCGTTTGGTCCTGCGTTGTTTTCCAATGAAGCCGATTCTTATTGCGGTATTGACCTTTCCCGGCGCGCCATCAAGTTGGCTGCACGCGGATGGCCTGACGCGACTTGGGTGTTGGCTAACGCGGATCGCGTGTTGCCGGCGGCCGATCAAAGTGTTCAACGAGTAATATCACTTTTTGGTCGACGTCCCGTTTCAGAAATCCATCGCGTTCTTGTGCCTGGTGGGATCTGTGTGGTTGCCGTGCCGGGCGAAGATGATTTGATCGAGCTTCGCGAGCAAGTCCAACAAGCTGGCCATCGCCGCAGCCGATGGGAAATGATTGCCGACGATATGAGTCATGCCGGTGTTGAAGTCGTTGATCAAAAACATTGGCACAGCAACGTCAAATTGGAGCCGGACGCGATTGCAGACGCGTTAGCGATGACGTACCGTGCGGTGCGCCATTCTCAGAAATCTCGCTTGGATGCAGTGCAGGCCATGAACGTCACGCTGGCGGCGGACCTGCTCCTACTGCGGCGAAACTAGCAAGATAAATCGCAAATCCGTGGCACGTGTGGTCAAAGAAATCAGCCGACCCGTTGTGCATTGAAATCTGTGAAATGTTCAATGTAATGGCTGGCAAACAACGATTATCTCATCTCAAGTTTTGGGTGTCACTTGTTTGAATTCCACCCGATTGATTTCCATTGCCATACGCGGATGGACATTGTCAGACAAGAAATGGATCAATTTCAACGTTTGAAATGCATCTAGCCATTCGTGAAATCGCTGAAGCAGCATTTCGTTATCTCGTGAGTTGTTCTGCAATTTTGGCCACACACTCTCAAACCTCCTACCAACCAACCAGCTCTTACAAACCTCGGGAACGTTTTTCAAAATATCTGCCGCTGAATTGCCAACTCCCCTTTCAACCACGTCGAGCAACTGACCAAGATCCCGATAACAGTGATCGTGGTACGTCAGCCATCGCCCACTTTCGACGATATCGCCTACCGCTTTACCAGTTCCAAATGGAACTCGATCCGAAACTCGGTCCGAAGGAAACACAAACGCTTCTTCGATCATTTCTATGTTGCAACCTGTCTTGCTGAGCTGTTGCAAAAGATAAAAATCCTCGCCAGCCATTCGGCGACAATGGTAGCCTCCCGATTTTACATAGGCTTGCTTCGTGCAAACGATCGTCGAACCAATCGCATACCAGGCGTGTGGAGAGTTCGCCTCTTCAAGTTTTTGGCGGTGCCGTTTCAGATGCCGCTCGTAAATCTCAATGGCCCGCTTCTCGTCTGCATTGCCGCAATGTCGATGCTTGAAATTCACATGACCAGCTTGAAAGCCTGGATGATGTGCAATGTAATCGAAGATTGTTTGAAAGTAATTTGGATCGACGGGACTATCCGCATCAAGACTGATAATTGGGGCAGCTTCATCGACAAACGGTATACCGACCGTGCAGCACTGATGCCTTGCAAGACCGACTCCAAATTTCTCTGGATACGCCCTGCCATCTGTAACATGATCCAGCCAAGCCAACGGCAACGACGTTTCGAATTCATCGAGCCAATTCAGCGTCGCCAAATTGTTCCGGTTGTCCATCGAAGCGCGCTGATTCACGTTGACGACAACCAGAACCTCATCGCGAACCTGCCCGGTTGCCTCCAGACTCTTCAACGTCTCTGGAAGCGTGTCAAGTTCATTGCAGCAAGGAATCGCAACTACTGCCCGGTACTTATTTTGCAATGAGTTTCGCGACTGAATTGGAGCAGTTTCAGGAGGACTTTGGGCCATAACACAACGCAATAATCACTAACAAACTGGCTTGCCCGAACTGGGTCGCCTATCTGAAAGTCAATCTTACACTGGCGCTTTCACTGGACACCCTTCTTTTTTGGCGTGGGTCAATAAGGTCAGCCGACACGTAAATCCCGGCCATGAGCGAATTTGGGAATGAAATTTCGCCTGCAAGCCGGCCGAGGCGGGTGGCCCGCAAGTTCTGTGCCATCCGACAGAGCATCCCGCTTGGATATCGTGCGTACTGAATACGGCACGCATTCATTGCCCCCGTCGAAATCTGGCGACATCGTGAGGAGTCCAACAATCTCCTCGAACACAGTAGCCAGCCGAGAAGTCGGTATCTGCAATCAAGTTGACTTCGTATGCTGTCGGCCAAAACGCTCGTTTCAGTTTTTTGACCCCACGCGGTCGAAATTCCGAAAACTGAAAAAGCTCCCCGAACTGGACACGAACCTAAGCCCATTCGGCTTACACAGACTTCGATTTGCATCGTCCCGGAAAGTTGAAATACATTGGTCGATGCGCGCAATCACAATGATGAATCTGCGATTTGTTTCGGGCAGCGGGGATCGCGACCGCTGCGAGTTTCGCGAATGGCTTTGCTGCAGCGGTTGCATCGACTTCGGCGAGTTGCGTTGGACTCCAACTCGCTTCGGTGAACTCGACCTCTGTAGTTTTTAGACTGCGCTCAAACTACACCGGTTTGGCACATCGAAGAGCCTGGGAAACGCGTCATAAAGCCATCCCGCAGCTCTGTTTCGACACTCAGCAGAAAACTAGCGATTACTGGCGCATTCCAACAAGGGTGGCCGCGTTCGCTTCCGCGGCGAGTCAAATGACACGGCGTGGCAGGAGCGGTTAGATCTGGGTTCGACTGCATCGGAACGTATGAATCATTCTGCCTTGTCCGACGCCTGGCTCGGCGAATCGTGGCGGTGTGACAATTCCCTCGCGCGCCGCTTGCGGCAACCGGGGAGTGAAGTTGGTCCGTCCATTGTTCTGTGTGGAAGCGTCCGGCAATAATGCAAACGAAGATTGGCGGATGCTGTAAAATGAAATGTAGAGGCTAAACGGAATTGGGGGCGACGGAGGAACGATGTCTCACGCGAAGGCGCGAAGACGTAGGGCCGCGAAGGATGGATTGCTCCCGGCTTACTTTTAATTCGCGCCTTAGCGCCTTCGCGTGAGGATTCTTGTTTCCATCCGGTGTGCCGGGGAAGATTTCAAAATGCTTGCGAAACGTTTGCACAAATGGACGAGGGATGGGGCTCTCCATGGAGCAAGGATTTAAATATCGCAGGCGTTTTTGAGGCATTTCGTTTGAGTTGGTTGTTGGATGCTCGTGGCGGCGCGTATGTTACAACGTCGTGAGTGCGCCGCTTGGCTGGAGGGGGCTACTTGCGGCGTAGAGGGACCTGTGGCGGGTCGCATGCTTCAAAAAAAATGAGCGGATCTGCTTGTTTTCTCGGGGTTTATTGACGCTAGCCGAGTGGTTGCGTGCTCGCATAAAATGGAGATATGGGCGCGGCAGTGGATGAGTCCTTGGGCAAGGGGCTTATCGCTGTAGGGGCGGACTAATGCGGGCGAACCCCCACTAGCTCCCCCATGGTAAGGGGGAGAACTGGAAGGCGGAATGCTCCGCCTTGGTAAGGGGGAGGAAGCGGAAAGTGACGATGCTCGGGCGAGCGTTGGGGCGAGTTAATGACGTCGACTGTGAATGCAATGAGATCCATGAATTGTAATTTCCAATTTCCGAAACCATCGACGGAACTGGACTGCGAACTCTTGTGGCTTCGTTATGGAGAGGGAGAACATTCGCGCCTACACGCGGATGATGGTGCGAGGGCTCAAGCGGGGCATTGCGGCGGACGCCGCCGCGATGGAGAGCGACTAAGGCGACTAAGACGTTTGGTTCGCGGAGCGAACCACGACAATGGTTGCCGGCTACGACGAGGCTTCCACGTTGGACGATTCGGTCGCGTGGCCTTTTCGGATCCACTCGTCCAGTCCGCCTTTCAAGCTGCGGACGTTTCGGTATCCCAACGACTTGAGATAGAGCGTGGTGTATTTCGAGAAGCGGCCGATGTTGCACACCATTACGATCGGTGCGTCTCGGTCTTCGGGCAACTCGCCTTTGCGTTCGCCCAGGTCGTCCTGGGGAATGTTCAGCGCGCCGGGGATGTGAGATTCGTGGTAGTGGTCGGGAATGCGAACGTCGACGATGGTTGGTTTTTCTTCCTGCGAAAGCCGCTCGATCAAATCCTTGGCGCGGATCGTGTCGTGTTTGTTCTTCAGGTTCTCCAACATCTCATTGACGAATTGATCGTTCTTGCTGGGCCCGGTGGTCTCTTTCTCCTCGGTTTGTGGTTGCAGTTCCGGGAAGTGGCGCAGCACCGACGAGGCGTACTTGAAGATGTTGTCGGGGAAGATGACGACGGCGATCACGCCCGGTTCGTCCGGAACCAGTTTCAATGCGCCGGCCAGATTCATTCCCGAGCTGGGTCCGGCAATGATGCTTTCCTCGCGATTGAGCCGCAAGCACAAGTCATACGCTTCGGCGTCGGCCACCTCGACTTCGGCGTTGTACTCGTCGGGACGATACAACTCGGTCTGTTGAAGCTGGCGCTGGCTGCGAACTCCCGGAATGTCGTGGCCTTCCTCGGGACAGACTCCCAAGACTTGCACGTCTGCATTCTGCTCTTTCAAAAATCGGCCCGTGCCGGTGATCGTGCCGCAGGTGCCCAGACCCGCCACGAAGTGCGTGATCTTGCCCCCGGTTTGCCGCCAGATTTCGGGACCGGTCGTGCGATAATGTCCGCCCGGATTCGCCTCGTTGGCGTACTGGTCCAGAATCACATAGCCTTCTTCGGTGGCTGCCTTTTGCCGGGCCATGGCGATGGCCCCTTCGGGAGCGCCGGGTGCCGGGCAGAGCGAATCGTCCAGTTCGATGACTTCGGTCCCAAAGAACCGCAGCACGGTTCGCTTTTCGAGCGGGATGGCTGCCGACAGCGGAGTCTCCAACGAGTAGCCTTTGGCATTTCCCATCATGGCCAGACCGAGGCCCGTATTGCCCGAAGTGGCCTCGACCAGCTTTTTTCCATCGCTCAGGACACCCCGTTCTTCGGCGTCTCGAATGAGGTTTTCGGCGACGCGATCCTTGACGGCCCCAAACGGGTTGTACCACTCCAGTTTGGCGTAGATGGTCGCGTGCTTATGCGGCACCACCTTATTTATGCGAACCAACGGCGTTGGATTGTCCTCATTGGAAAGGAGGCCCAAAATCGAGTCGTAAACGCGCCGGGAATGATCGTTGGTGCTCATGCGCGGCACTATACCAAATGGTGCCCGGCGGGACTATCGCGCTCGGTCGCTCCAAACCCTCCAAAATCACCCGAATTGCCGGAAAATCGTGGTTCTGCTAAGTTGTACCGGGTCACGGACGGCGACCAATGATATTCCCACCACTAAGCAGTGCTTGGAAGCAATTACGCGGTTGGCAGTCGTGGCTCAAGGGAAATGTGATGATTTCTCTCACCCTGACTTTGCAAACAATCTCTACCTCCGCCTAGAAGAGTTTCTCGATGAAAGCCAGCAACGGACTATGGAAAGAGCGCCTGGAAGGTAAGCTCCCCCAACAACTTGCGGAAGAAATAGACACCTTCGAGACGGAAATCGATCTGCGGCAACAAGACAAGATCGACGAGAAGATTTTTGCCGAGACGCGATTGCGGCGCGGTGTCTATGGCCAACGCTACGACAACGGCCAGCGCAACGACGGCGAGAAGAGCCAGCAACTGGCCTTTCCCGAAGGGAAGCAACCCAAGGGCCCCGATACCGTCTGGGACGCGCCGGGAATGATGCGGATCAAGATTCCCTACGGCGGTGTGAACCCCCAGCAGCTTGAAGTACTCGCCGAGCTGACGGAAGAATATTCCGACGGCATCGCCCATATCACCACTCGCCAAGATTTCCAGCTTCACTTTATTCATATTGATGACACGCCCGCCTTAATGCGGCGATTGGCGTCCGTGGGAATCACGACTCGGGAAGCTTGCGGCAACGGCGTCCGCAACGTGTGTGCCTGCCCGTTTGCCGGCGTCTGCCAAGACGAGCCGTTCGATGTGACGCCCTACACCAATGCCCTGGCTCAGTTTCTGCTAGGGCATCCCGATTGCCAGAATTTTGGTCGCAAATTCAAGCCATCATTCAGCGGTTGTGCCCAGCATTCCTGTGGCCTGGCCGCGATGCACGACATCGGTTTCATCGCCCAAACACGCGTCGTGGATGGCGAAGAGAAACGGGGCTTTCAGGTCGTGGTCGGCGGTGGACTGGGCGCGGTGCCTCGGCAAGCCAAGCCGTTCGAGGATTTCATGGCACCGGAAGAGATCTTGCCGGTCACGCAAGCGATGGGTCGCGTATTTGGCAAGCATGGCGAAAAGAAGATGCGCAGCCGGGCACGCATGAAGTTCCTCGTTGAAAAGTGGGGCATTGAAAAGTTCAAAGAAGAAGTGCTGGCCGAACGAGCCAAATTGAAAGCCGATCCGCGCTGGACTGAATACTTGGCCACCATCGACGACTTCGAGGAACAGCCGCTCAAGCCACCCGGCGAAATGCCCGCCACGAATGGCAGCGAGCTTTTCAATCATTGGCTGAAGACCAACATTCGCGAGCAGCGGCAGGAAGGCTACGTTACCGCCACGGTGACACTACCGCTCGGCGACCTCACGGCCGATCAACTCCGGTCGCTGGCCGATATTGCCCGCGAGTTTACCAATGGAACGGTGCGCACCACGGTCGAACAGAATTTCGTGATTCGCTGGGTCAGCAAATCCGATCTGCCGGCGTTGTATGCCGCGCTCGACAGGGCGGGACTCAGCGAACCGGGCGCCAGTAATATCTTCGACGTGGTGGCGTGCCCGGGAACGGATACCTGCAAACTTGGCATCTCGTCTTCACGCGGTTTGGCGGCTGAACTGAGAAACCGTCTTGCCGAAAAGAGTTATCAACTAGATGAAGCGATTCAGAATCTGCACATCAAGATCAGCGGCTGTTTCAACAGTTGTGGCCAGCACCATGCCGCCGACATCGGATTCTACGGAGTGAGCCGCACCGTGCAGGGTTTTAAAGTTCCGTTTTTCCAAGTGGTGCTGGGCGGCCAGTGGGAAAACAACGCCGGGTCCTATGGTCTGCCGATCGTGGCGATTCCCTCCAAGCGAATTCCGGCCGCCTTGGAACGCATCACCGAGTTCTACATGAAGGAGCGTGAGAAGGACGAGCGGTTTGTCGAATTCGTGGGCCGCATTGGCAAAGCCAAGATTCGCCAAGCGTTGGAAGATTTGACGCAAGACCTGCCCGCGCCGGAAACCGACGCCGATTTCTTCGCCGACTGGGCCGATCCTCGCCAATACAGCCTCGGCGACATCGGCAAAGGCGAATGTGCCGGCGAAGTGGTGACGGCTTATGAATTCGAGATGACCGCCGCCGAGCGAGTCGTCTTCGGTGCCCAAGTGTTGCTCGACGAGGGCAACCCTGAGCAAGCGGGCAAGGACGCATACAAGGCCATGATCAAGGCGGCCAAGGCGCTGGTTCAAATGCAATACGACGACGTCACCGAAGACGACGCCGATGAAGTGGTCGACGAATTCAAGGAACGTTTTTACGACACCGAGTTGTTTTACGACCCGTTCGCCGGACCGAAGTTCGCCCATTATCTGTTTTCCGCGCATGAAAACGCCGAGCGGCAACATACGGCTGATTCGGCCCATCATTTTATCGAAGAAGCGCAACTGTTTATTGAAGCGGTTCACAGTTGCTACAACCGTCTGCGATCAGAACCTGCCGAAGCCGCCAGTTAGTGAGCAAAATGGAATTACAACACATAAACGTCAAGATCTTTATCGACGGTGACCCGCGGGTCGACCTCGAACAATTTATTCAAGCTTTTCATCGTTGGACGGCGGCCCAGCAGTTCGACGAATTGCTGATCGACGTCGCCGATTATCGGCATGTGCCGAATGGTCCGGGAGTCGTGTTGGTCGGCCATGAGGCAGACTACGCGATCGACAATGCAGGAGGCCGCTGGGGTCTCCTATACAATCGCAAAGCGTCGTTGGGGGGCACCAACGAAGACCGGCTGCGGCAAGCCTTCGCGGCGGCCGCAAACGCCTGCCAACTTTTGGAAACCGAGTTCGCGGCCGAGTCGCTGCAGTTCAGCCGTCAGGACTTCGCCTTGTTCATCAACGATCGCGCTCTGGCCCCCAATACGTCCGAAACGCTCGAACAGGCTCGGCCCGTGATGGAGTCGTTTTTGAAGACACTGGGCGAATTCAAGATCGATCACCAAGCCGATCCCCGCAAGCGATTCGGCGTCGAAGTTACCTTGTCGACGCCTTTTGAAATGGCCCAATTCGCGGCGGCGCCGGCCAGCTAGGCAAAGTTCAGCGAATTCCGAATCGTCCGGCAGCGAAGTCCTTTCTTTCGAGGGGCCTTTCGGTCCATAATGGCAGTTGGCTAGATCGTTTCGATCCCCGGGCGGCAGGTTGGTATGTCGAGTCTGATTCACGAAACGCCGAACATTTTACAACGCCGATGGAAGCGGCGCAGATGGTTCGGTCTGTTGACTTCGTTCGTCATGCACGCGGGCGCGCTGGCTGGATTGATGATCCTGTCGTTGGCGGCGTTGTTCGATCAGCCATCCTGGGATGACCGGGCGATCACCGTCGTACAACTCAAACGAACCGATCGTCAGCCGGACACAGAGCAACCGCCGGTTCGCGTCGCGACCGAGCCCGACCAAGTGGAAGGTGGCATGGTCGAAAAGAAGCTAAACGAAACCATCGCCCAAGCTGAGTCAATCAGCGATGAGGAAAAGCGCGAGAAACTTGACCAACTTGGTGAAAAACTGAACCAAGTTTCCTCGGCCGAATCGCTCGACAAATTGTCATCTACGCTTCGCGCTTGGGTGGGCACGAAAGAGCGCGCCAGTCGGCCCGCCGACGAGCCGGTTGCGGGTGATTTTGATTTCGACACCGCGCAAGTGCATGACGTTCGCCGCGAAGACGATGGAGAAGGTGGTTGGAATTACTGGGCGATGATGGTCGACGCGGGGGGGCGTTCCTTTGAGACGGAGGTTTCCGATCCGGCAGGCGAGAAGCTGTATAAGGGAATGCAGCGAATGAAAGCCAATCCGCTGATGGAAAAAGTTTACCGCCAATTCACGTTGCCGTTGTTCGACAAGCTGTTCGAAGCCCGAGAGGCGGCTGCTCGCAACCGCCGATATGATGACTCCAATCTCAAGCAACCTGATGGCCCCTCCCCGCCGTGACCCTATAATCCGTGTAAACGGCACTCCTTGACACTTGCCGGTTGGGCACATCGCCAAGACCAAACGTGTCTATCAATCCGCGATGCAATAGGCAGGGACGCTTATCCCGCCTCGACACGACATCTTGATCCTCGGCTGGAAAAAGAATTTGCCTACGGCGATCCGTCGGTTATTAATTCAGTAGACGGATCGAAGATGATCAATCGTGCCAGGGAAAGCGTGACATGAGAAACGCACATTGCAAACAGGATGGATTGATATGTTCGGTCTCAGCGAGTTTTCCGCTTTTTGGCTGGCCGCCATGGTCCAGGGTATGGGAATAGCAAGTCTGATCTTGACGCGTTTGAACGGAATCGGTCCCCTTTCGACTTGGCGTCAGGCCTCCTTTTACATCACGCTGGCTGTCGTCGGCCTGTTGCTGTTGGCCACTGTTTTCACGGGCAGTGGGTTTTGGCTTTCCTTCGCCATCACCACCGCCATCATGGTCGTTGGCGCGGTGATCGACTTCGGTGCCGAGCGGTGCCTGCGGGCGGTGTAGATGAGGAACCTGTGGTAAACAGAAAAACAGCAGGCCCTTGAAGTGCCTGCTGTCTTGAAAAGGATACTGACGGACGGACCGCTAGGCGTCGAAGTCTGAGTCGCCGCTGGAGTCCTGGTCTCCTTTCTGCAACTCTTCAAATTTTTTCTTCAACTCTTCGATTTGCTCACGCATTTTCTCGAAGGGAGCATCCTTTGCCATCTTCTCATGAAAGCGGCGCATTGCTTCGAGCTGTTCTTGGATTGCCCGTGGGTCGCCCAGTTCGAAGTTGAAATCGACGCCCTTGCCGTCCTTGTCCATGAATCTTTTCAGCCAGCGTCCGGCGTCCGCCGCACCGCCTCGGTTGAGCATGCTCTTGACCGCGGGGCGCAAGTCTTCCGGCAATTCGTCGATCGTCTCTTCGGTGACTTCCCAGCTTTCGCCATCGCGCTTGACCGTGATTTTTGCCGGACCATCTCCTTCTTTCTGAATTGAAATCGAGACTCCTTGGGGCAGCTTCGTGCCTTCCGGCAAGGCAATTCCCGGGCGGGGGAAATGAAACTTCATGGGTCCCTTTTCGGGGTCGAAGCGACGCAGCCAGCGAAGTACCCGATCCTCATCCGCCAGCGGGCCAAGATCCCGATCGAAGTCGCCTAGTGGGATTCCCAACTGCCCGGCTGGACGTTGCTCGGGCGTCAACTTCAATGTCTGCTGCTGGCCGGCGCGAATCAATTCCAGGCTGGCTTCGCCGTCTTTCGATTCCGCGATCGCTTGGGACAAGTCGGCGACGCGCGCAAGTTTCGTGTCGTTGTACTTCAGCAACACGTCATGCACTTTGACTCCCGACTTGGCGGCCGGTGCGTCGTCGACTACGTGCAAAACCAGCAGTCCCGAATCTACTTTCAAGTGTGATTTTAGGGCGTCATCCGTGGGAGCGGCTTGCAGGCCGACCCAATAGGAATCACTTGCCGCGTCACGTTCCTGTCCGCCAGCCAGGTTGGCGGCGAACAAACATGCAACCATCGCCAACATGGACCATCCATTACCCAATGACTTCAACATTTTCTCAACCCTTTCAAGTTAATTGGTATCCGCTCACCCGAACGGATAAACCTATTGAAAATTCGCTCCACTCACGGGAACGATTTCGATTTGCTCGACGGGAACCATGACCTGTCTACCGTCCTTCGCGGTCGCCGGGACGAGACGCTGGCTGCGGCGGATTTCGTGTCCCAAACGCTTCAGCGCGCGTTCTACGTTCGTCGGTACATTAGCCGGGGGCTGCGACAACCACCGTGGGCTAACCTGGTCCACTTCAAAATAGGGGACATCGTATTCGCGCTGCGTGCCCTCGCCGCCATCCATTATCAAATGAACGTTACCTAGCGGCTTGGATGCCCGGTCGTGATCCGGAGACGCCACCAGTCGCTGTTCTGTCCGCGGTTCGATCAGCCGGTCCTCGTTGGCACGTTCCGTGGGACTGTCGGAGTCCGGCGCCCCTACTTGCTGGTCAACGGCGATCCGCGTTCCACCTGGGTCCGGGCCACTGCCAGGCCAACCACGCAAGGCCAAACCGATAGTCAGCGTGAGCAAGAAACTGGCGGCCACAGCCAGCCAAGTAATGACCGGTTGGCCGCCATCCCCTCGCTTGGGTTTCGTTTCGACCGGTGGCGACGGCGAGTCGATCGCCACGTCGGAGCGCACCGATCCGAACTCGTGTCCCCAAGTTTGCGCTTCCAGGAACGCCGTGGCACATCGCCGCCAACCGTCGGGCTGATCGTCGAGCGATGACAATAGTTCACTGTATTCCTGGTCGCTCAACTCGCCATCCACCAAGCGATCGAATCGGTAGTCGTGTTCGAGTGGTGACCGTGAGCTAGATGGCGTCGATTTCTCGTTCATGCGTTGACCCTGGAAAGATTCGCCTGAGATGTTTTTGATTTGGATTCGGATTCGGATTCGGAGTGAGTCACTTCGGCGGGGTCCATCGCGGCAAGTTCGGTTCGCAGCCGTTGTCGCGCCCGGTGCAGGCGAGCTTCGACGGCGCTATGGCTGATCCCCAAATGTTCGGCAATTTCGTGATAGCTCCAGTCTTCGGTGTATTTCAGCATTAGAATTTCGGCGTCCCGCTGTTTTAGTTTTTCCAACGCCTGACGCACCATCTTGCGTCGCTCGTCGGCCAACAGCCAGGCAAGCGGATCGAGCGATCGGTTGTCGGCTTCAGTCGGTTGCACGCGATCGGCATAGCTATCGACCAGCTTTCTGCGCCGGCCCATTTTGCGGCGGTACATGAGCGACTGATGCACGGCCAACCGGTACAGCCATGGGGCAACTTTGGTCTTGTCGGTCAGCGGAGCGGACTGGCGTACGGCCGCCAAAGCCACCTCTTGCATGACATCCTCGACCGCTTGCCACTCGCGTAGCCGCGCAAAGACCACCGTCCGCAGCCAATGGTCGTGATCGGCCAGGGCTTTCTGCCAATCCACCTTGGGCTGCTTCGCGGTGTCCGGACCACTGATAGGTTGTTGCGTCATGTCTGTGGGATAGTTGCCGCCGAGTGAGTCTTCTTGCGAAAGCATATCGCGAAACTGCCAGCGAGCCATCGTCGACCGTCGTAATGCATTTCTAGACAAGCTCTTAAGGCAAGCATCCAGGGGAGAAACTTTGGCGGTTCCGACCCTGGACGAGGGCTCGACCGAGGTCCATAATACTCGGTTTGAGAATTGGGGAGCCCACGGTCGCTTTCATTTTCTCGCACCCGCCAACTGGTTCACCGCCGCGCCTTAGGAGATGTCTCCATGAAACGTTTCTTCCCCCTTTTGGCCCCGTTTGGGCTGTGTCTGGCAATGCTCGCCCTGGGTTGCAACCAGGAAACGACGCCCAACGTGGATCCTGCTAAACCAAGTTCGGACCCCGAAGCGACGGGCTCGTCGGCCCCTGAAGGGACAGGAACTGACAACGGTGGCCTCAGCGTCGATGAGGGGGATCGTGACGGAAAACCGACTACATCTAACGGTGAAAGCGAGGCAACCATGTCGATCGAGGCTTCCCCATTTGGGAAATTGGCCAGTGGCGAGGACGTGACACTCTACACTTGCAGGAATATCCATGGACTGGAAATGCAGATGATCAACTTTGGGGCCATCATGGTTTCGCTGAAGACCCCCGACAAGGACGGAAGCCTGGCCAATATCACGCTCGGTTTTGAATCCCTTGAGGGATACGACAAGCACCGGCATCCGTATTTTGGCGCGACGGTCGGCCGGTTCTGTAATCGAATTGCCGCGGGCAAATTCACTCTGGACGACAAAGAATACCAACTGGCCACCAACAACGACCCGAACCATTTGCACGGCGGTGATGTCGGTTTTGACAAGCGCATGTGGCAGGCCGAGGATATTACCGAAGACAACGCGGTCGGCGTCCGCTTTACGAGGACGAGTGAAGATGGCGAAGAAGGCTACCCGGGAAACCTGCAAGTCACGGTCGAATACCGGCTGACCAACGACGACGAACTCAAAATTGACTTCACGGCCACCACCGACGCGGCCACGCCGGTCAACCTGACCAATCACAATTACTGGAATCTCGCGGGCGCGGGATCGGGGACTATTCGCGATCACATGTTGCAGATCGAAGCCGATCAATATCTGCCGGTCGACAGCACCTTAATCCCCACCGGTGAACTAGCCGATGTGGAAGGCACGTTGTTGGATTTCCGTGCAGCGAAACAAATGGGCAAAGACCTGGACGAGGTGAAAGGCGGCTACGACCACTGTTTTGCCTTGCGCCAGCAGGATGGAAAACTGGCGTTGGCGGCGCGAGTCAAAGACCCCGCATCGGGCCGAGTCATGGAGATCCATACCACGCAACCAGGCATTCAGTTTTATACGGGCAATTTTCTTGAAGGCTTGGAAGACCACGGCGGCTTCAAGAAACACGAAGGTTTTTGCCTTGAGACCCAGCACTATCCCGACGCGCCGAATCAACCAGATTTCGCCTCCACGATTCTCAAGCCAGGCGAAACGTTCAAACAGTCCACCGTACACAAGTTCACGGTGGAGTAGTCTTCGCTTATCGAACGAAATGAACACTGATGGATATTTTTGCGGAACTCAAATGGCGCGGGCTGATTCACCAGACCACTGACGACGAGAATCTGGGAGCGTGGCTCGGCGCGCAGCCGCGCACGGTCTACGTTGGCTTTGATCCAACCGCCGACAGCCTGCACGTCGGCAGCTTGCTTCCCTTGATGACGTTGCGTCGGTTTCAGATCGCCGGCCACCGGCCGATTGCTTTGGTCGGCGGAGCGACGGGAATGATCGGCGACCCGAGCGGGAAGAGCCAGGAACGTAACCTGCTTTCGATCGACCAGTTGCGGGCTAACGTCGTCGGCATGGAACAGCAGATGCGCGGGTTTTTGGATTTCAGCAGCAGCGAAAATCCCGCCACCCTGGTTAACAATTTCGACTGGATGCGAAAGTTCAGCTACCTCGATTTTCTGCGCGACATCGGCAAGAACTTTCCGGTCAATGTCATGATGAGCAAGGATTCGGTGCGGTCGCGGCTGGACCGCGAGGACGGCGGGCTAAGCTACACCGAGTTCAGCTACATGCTGTTGCAGGCTTACGATTTCGCCCATCTGAATGAAGCGTTTGGTTGTGAATTGCAGTTTGGCGGCAGTGACCAATGGGGAAATATCACCGCGGGAATCGATCTCGGCCGCCGTCTGCGCGGCGTGCAACTGTACGGCATCACTTGCCCGTTGCTGACCAAGGCCGACGGAACCAAGATGGGCAAGACGGAATCGGGAACGGTCTGGCTTTCAGCCGAACGGACGAGCCCTTACGAGTTTTACCAATACTGGATCAACGTTACGGACGACGATGTCGGCAAGTGCCTGCGATTTTTGACCGAGTTGCCCAGAGAAGCCATCGAAGCGCTCGACGATGCGCGAGCCAAGGATCCGGAGAAAAAGGAAAGTCAAACGACTCTTGCAAAGGAAGTGACGCGGCTCGTCCACGGCGACAAGGGGCTCGAAGAAGCCGAACGCGCCACGAGCGCCGTCTTCGACAAGAACAAGAGCATCAAGGATTTGGATGATGCAACGCTGGGCCAGGTATTTGCTGATATGCCGAGCAAAACATTCTCGCGGAGTACACTTGCCGAGGGGTTATCCCTAATGGAGGCGTTCGTGGAAACGGGACTGGCCAAAAGCAAAAGCGAGGCTCGCCGCACCATTCAACAAGGCGGAGCATACATCAACGACTGTCGCTGTCAGGATTTCGAAAAGTCGTTAACCGAGGAAGACCTAGCCAGCGAGACAGTCATCGTGCTGCGCAGCGGCAAGAAGAAGTACGCTTTGCTCAAGTTTGAATCTTGACTCGAACCGCGGCAATGCTGCCGACCTTGCTTGGCAGTGGTCGCCTGTCCCAAATTCCTGGCTCGCGTTCTTGGGGGCGTGGTTCACCGACGGTGGTAAAGTGTCCCGGATGAATCGAACCGCCACAGGCGACCGATAGCCGTCGGCGAGACGCTGCTCGAAGGCAAGTTCATTGAGCGAACGATTCAACCGGCGAGCGACTCGCAATTCGCGAGTACGCCCTGTTCTTCTTGACTCGACGCAACTCATTTTGTAGTATGCCTTTGCTGCAACGGAGTGTCTTTTCCCGCCCCTGCATTCTTTTTGGTTACGAAGAGAACGGACGTTCATCTTAACTCTAGAGGCCCAACTAGCATGTCTCGTTTACCATTTGCCTTACTGCTTCTCGCCTCGCTGTTCATGTTGAGTTTTGTCGGTTGCGATACCGGATCGGGATCTGGCGGTAGCGGCAGTTCCGGCTCGGGAAGTGGGAATGCCAAGGTCAAGGTGGAATTTCCCGAGGGCGATGTGAGTGTCACGCCGGAAGATGGAGGACCTGGTTTTGACGATGAAGGTTGGGCGACCAACGAAGTCGAGCCGATCGGTGATCCGCGCGCGATTAAGGGTGGCGCGATGCTCTCCAGCATTCCCACTTGGCCCGACAACCTACGGATGTACGGCACGCGGTCCAACACCTATTTGAATTATCTGGTTCGTGATTTGTGTTACGAGTCGTTGCTGAAACTAGACCCTCGCACATTGGATTTCTTGCCGTCGCTGGCCAGTCACTGGAAGATCTCCGACGACAAAATGACGTTTACGTTCCGCATCGATCCACGAGCACATTGGTCGGATGGGAAGCCCGTGGTGGCCGATGACGTCATTGCCACGTATCGCTTGCTTGCCGACGACACGCTTGTTGCTCCGATGTCAAAAGCAACGATCGTGGACAAGATGGAGGAGCCTGTTGCCAAGTCAAAGTACATCGTTGAAATCAAGGCGAAGGTCAAGGACTGGCGAAACTTTATTTCGATCGGCGGAATGATTTTGCTGCCCGCGCATGAGATTGGAGATATTACCGGCGAAAAGTACTTGGACGAGTACAATTTCAAGTATACGGCGTTCACCGGGCCGTATGAAGTGCGACAGGAAGATGTCAAAAGCGACCAGTCGATTACGATCACCCGCCGTTCCGACTATTGGGGCGCGAGCGATCCAGTCAACAAATACATTAACAATATCGATAAGATTCGGTTCGTAATTGTACGTGATCGGCGGTTGGCGTTCGATAAATTGTGCAAGGGTGAATTAGATTTCAACGTTGTCTACACCGCAAAGTGGTGGGTGGATGATCTGGGTCCCATGCCCGCTGTGGAGAAGGGCCATCTGGTTCGGCAAAAGGTCTACACCAAGTATCCGCAGGGGTTCCAAGGCGCGGCTCTGAATATGCGTGACCCGCCGCTGAACGACCTGCGGGTTCGTCTGGCACTCGCGCATTTGTATGATCGCACGACCATGTTGGACAAGTTTGCCTACAACGAGTATGTGCAACTGAGTTCCTATTTCCCTGGAAGTGATGGCGAAAACCAAGAGAACCAGCTTGTGGCCTATGATCCGGAAAAAGCAGTTCAGTTACTGAGCGACGCCGGCTGGACCGAACGGGGGCCCGATGGAATTCTTGTTAAGGATGGCAAGCGGCTGAGCATCAAATATCACTACATGAGCCCCGTTTTCGAGAAATACCTCACGGTTTTCAAGGAAGCCTGCAAACAAGCGGGAGTGGAAGTCAACCTTGAACGCCTCGACCCGGCGACGCGCTGGAGTAACATGCAGGATCGCAAGTTTCAGATGACATCCGCTCCGTGGGGGGCAATCCTCTTTCCAAATCCACGTACTAGCTGGCACAGTTCGCAGTCGGAGAAGACGGGTAGCAACAATGTCACGGGGCTAAAGAGCGACGAGGCGGACCGGCTTATTGAGGCCTACGATGCTGAGTTTGACAAAGACAAACGAAACGAGTTGCTTCGCCAATTAGATGCCGAGATCTTTCGTCATCACCCCTACGTATTGGACTGGTACGCCCCCAGCCAAAGATTGCTGTACTGGAATAAGTTCGGCACGCCCGATACCGTCCTGCTAAAGTACCACGAATGGGACGACGTTTTTTCTTTGTGGTGGGTCGACCCGGAGAAGAAGAAGCTGCTTGAAGACGCGGAGCAGACGGGCGCTAAGTTGGAGATTCCAGAGGCCGAGGTCAAGCCTTGGTGAGTTTCCACTCACCCCGGAACAGCCCATTGCCATTGCACTAGGACTTGATCCTCCGCGAATCGCGGGTCTGCACGAATAGTCATGACCGCTTATTTTCTCCGTCGCCTGCTGCTCATCATTCCGACCCTAATCGGCGTTTCTATCGTCGCTTTTACGATTACGCGGCTCGTACCCGGAGGTCCGCTGCAACGGGACTTGATGGCATTACAGGGTGCCGGTGGAGGGGGTGAAGGGGGTAGCGGTGGAGGCGGGGCCGCGTCCGGAACAACCACTATTCTGGTTAACGATGAACAACTCGAACAGCTTAAGAAGCAGTACAACCTCGACAAGCCGGGATTCGTTGCTTATTTCCTTTGGCTACGTGATGTCGTCACCCTGGATTTAGGCAAGTCCTTCAAGACGCGTGAGCCTGTCATTGATCGGATCACCCAAAGATTGCCGATTAGTCTCACGTTTGGCTTGTCCGGCTTTTTGTTTGCCTATCTCGTTTCGGTGCCGTTGGGCATCATGAAAGCCCTGCGTCACGGCTCGACGTTTGACTTTGTTTCGTCCTCGATTGTCTTTGTGGGGTACTCGATACCTGGCTGGGCGATGGGCGCGCTGTTGCTGGTTTTCTTGGCCAGCGGACGGTTTGCTGACGTCTTTCCCCTCGGCGATGTTCGAACCGGTTCCTATGATGATCTTCCCGCAGTCGTCAAGTGGATGGAAGAGGAAGAGGACGTGGTCGATGACTTTGGGCTCTTTGAATGGGATCGCATGTCAACGCTGTCGAGATTCTGTGATCGCACCTACCATATGCTACTTCCCGTGTTTTGCTACATGCTGGGCAGTTTTGCGCAGCTCACGGTGCTGACCAAAAACTCGCTTATGGAAAACCTTGGACAGGACTATGTGCGCACTGCCTTCGCCAAGGGCATCTCGCCCGCGCGCGTGATCCTCGTGCACACGCTACGAAACTCGCTTATCCCGCTCGCCACTGGACTCGGTCACGCAATTGGTGTGGTTATGGCGGCATCCTATTTGATCGAATTTGTCTTCAATATCGACGGGATTGGCTTGCTGGGGTTCAACGCGATCGTCGAACAAGATTACCCAGTCGTGTTGGGCATATTGGTCATCAATACGATTCTCATCCTGCTAGGCAACATCATTTCAGACTTCCTTTACGCGGTCATTGACCCCCGAATTCGATTTGAGTAGTCAATGGCCGAGCAAAAGTCACGATCGCCATTCCAACTGCGGCTTCGACGTTTTCGGCGCTTGAAGCGAGGGTATTATAGTTTCCTGATTCTCGTCTCGGCGTATCTCATCACCTTCTTGTTGCCGTTCCTCGTCAACAACCGCGCGTTGTTGGTTCGTTATGAGGGTCGGTTGTATTTTCCCGCGCTACGCAATTATTTGCACGACACGTTTGGAATGGGCGGCGAACGGATCCTTCTGGCCGAGACATTCAAGCAACACGACGAATCTGGTCGACCCGTTTTAGGCGAGGCGCGCTATCGAAACTTGCAACAGCAATTTCAAGAGCAATCGGATGGCAACTTCGTTTTGATGCCACCCATGCCGTACCACCCCAACGAATCCTTTTTGGATCTTGAAGGATCACCTCCGCACAAGCCGTCCCGGGATCATTGGTTCGGCACGGACACTGGCGGTCGCGACGTGTTTACTCGCTTGACTTATGGCTTTCGGATTTCGATCAGCTTTGCCCTGGGAGTGACGCTATTCGCTTACGCAACGGGCATTCTGGTCGGTGCCACGCTCGGTTACTTTGGCCGCTGGATAGACATCGTCGGCCAACGATTCGTTGAAATCTGGGCGGCCATTCCCTTTCTCTATACCGTGATCATTCTGGCTTCGCTATTAGGCCGCAGCTTTTCGCTGCTGTTGAGCATTTTGGCCGCTTTCGGCTGGATGTCGATTACGTACTACATTCGCGGTGAATTCTATCGAGAGAAGACAAAGGACTATGTAGCGGCGGCGATCGCCAACGGCGAAAGCGATTTGACGATCATGATTCGACACATCCTGCCCAACGCCTTGACACCAATCATCACATTCATGCCTTTTGCCATCGTCTCGATGATCGTGGCACTCGTTTCCCTAGACTTTTTGGGATACGGTTTGCCCGTGCCCACGCCCAGTTGGGGCGAACTCATCCGGCAGGCCAAGGACAATTTCTCGAACATCGGCGAAATGTGGCATCTCGTCTTATTCCCGCTCGGTGCGATGTTCATCTCGTTGCAGCTCATCGTATTTATTGGCGAAGCAGTCCGTGAGGCGTTTGACCCCAAAGTCACGAGTCGGTTGAGGTAATAGAGTCGAGGTTTGTCTCGCTGTTGGCAATTCTTTCGTTTGAACCAAGATCCCTTTCATGTCTTCAGTATCCACGCAGCACAAAAGCGAAAAAAACGCGAAAACAGGTCCGCTGTTGTCCGTCCGCGACCTCGTTGTCACGTTTCGGGTCGAGCAAGACGATCCTCGCGCGGTCGATGGCGTGTCGTTCGATTTGTTCGCTGGCGAAGTACTCGGGATTGTGGGCGAATCTGGTTCAGGGAAGTCAGTGTCCGCGTTGTCGATCATGCGCCTGATCCCCGAGCCGCCCGGGAAAATTGCTGAAGGCGAAATTCTACTTGATGGTGAAGACCTTCTAAAACTCACTTGGAAAGACATGCGAAAGGTGCGCGGCAAACAAATCGCCATGATCTTTCAGGAACCCATGACCGCGTTGAATCCCGTATTTACGATCGGCATGCAGGTCATGGAGACGATTCTCACGCACGAGAAAGTCACTCGTCAGGAAGCCGTCGATCGAGCGGTCGAGATGCTGGAGCGAGTCGGCATTCCGGACGCCCGCAGGAGGATGAAAGACTATCCGCATCAATTCTCAGGCGGAATGCGACAACGCGTGATGATTGCCTTGGCGCTGGTATGCCATCCGCGAATCTTGATTGCCGACGAACCAACCACCGCGCTCGATGTCACGACACAGGCTCAGATTCTTGATCTCATGCTGGAGCTGAAGTCGAAAGAGTCGGGGGCTTCGATCATGCTTATCACGCACGACCTTGCGGTCGTCGCGGAAACCTGCGACCGCACGGTCGTCATGTATGGCGGCAAGGCGCAGGAGGTCGGCACGGTCGAGCAGATATTCAATCATCCTCGGCACCCGTACACCAAGGGTTTGCTTGCCTCCTTGCCGGTCACCCGGGCGCAAAAACAAGAACGCTTATATACGATTCCAGGAAATGTACCTTCTATCGCCGATATGCCGCTGGGATGCCGCTTTTGCACAAGGTGCAGCGAGGTGTTGCCTCGCTGCCACGACGAAGAGCCGCCGCTGCATGACCTAGGAGATGGCCACTTGGTTCGGTGCCATCTGCTTGAAGAGGAAGCCCAGACGTCTCCATCCAAGAACACTTAGACCATTTTGAGTACGTTCGGTTCATGACAAAACCGCTGTTGGAAGTTCGAAATCTACACATACGCTATCCAGTTTGGGGTGGGGTCTTGCGACATAAGGTCGGCGAGGTTCGTGCCGTCGATGGCGTTTCCTTCACCGTGAATGAAGGCGAGACCCTCGGACTGGTCGGCGAATCGGGCTGCGGCAAGACGACCGCCGCCAAGGCGATTTGCAACCTGTTGAAGCCCACGGTACCCGGAATCGTGGAAGAAGGAGAGATCTTGTTCCACACGGACGAGGGACCGGTTGATCTGCTTGCACTCAGTAACCGTCGGATGCGGCCTTACCGATCGCAGATTCAAATGATCTTCCAAGACCCTTTTTCTTCTCTGAATCCGCGCATGACGGTTCGAGAGATCATTGAGCGGCCGCTACGGGTCCACGCCAGGCAGACGCGCGAGCAGCGACGGCGCCGAGTCGATGAACTTCTGGAACGCGTCGGCTTGCAGGCGGAATATGCCACCCGCTATCCTCACGAATTCTCCGGTGGGCAACGTCAGCGAATCGGTGTAGCCCGAGCCCTGGCAGTGCATCCCAAACTGATCATCGCGGATGAACCGGTCTCGGCGTTGGACGTTTCCGTGCAAAGCCAAGTGATCAATCTCTTGCAGGATCTGCAGGATGAATTCAAGTTGACCTATTTGTTTGTGGCCCACGACCTGTCGGTCGTCTACCATATCTGTGAGCGCATTGCGGTCATGTACCTGGGAGACCTAGTCGAGGTTGGCACGGCGGATGACGTGTATCATCATCCTCAACATCCTTACTCGCAGGCGCTGCTTTCCGCGGTGCCGCATCCGGATCCGTCGGGTGACCGTAGTCAACGTGTGAAGTTGAAGGGCGAGATTCCTTCGCCCCTGAACAAGCCAACGGGGTGCAGCTTCCATCCGCGGTGTCCCATTGCCAGCCCCTCTTGCTCGGAAGAAGTCCCAGAACTACAAGAGAAGCGGGAAGGACAACTGGCGGCTTGTCCCCATGTTTAGGTGGATCGGCTATGCTTTCTTCGAGGCTCGAAGCTTCTGCATGGCCTCAATCCCGTGGATCGCTCGCTCCTGTTAGCTAAAGCTAATGAAACCTGCTCTTGTAGAAATCGAAAATCTGCGGACTCACTTTTTCACTGACGAAGGGGTCGTGAAGGCGGTGGAGAATGTTTCTCTCACGATTCCCAAGGGTCGGACGTTGGGGTTGGTGGGTGAGTCGGGGTGCGGTAAGTCGGTGACGGCGCTTTCCATTATCCGCTTGATTTCCTCGCCGGGACGGATCGTGGCTGGCAGCATCAAGTTCCACGACGACGAAGGCGTTGTCGATCTGACGCAGATTCCGGAAGCGGACATTCGTCGCTATCGCGGTTCGAAGATCGCCATGATTTTTCAAGAGCCGATGACGTCGCTTAACCCGGTGTTTACCGTGGGGGCTCAGATCATGGAGGCGGTGCTGCTGCATCGTAAGGTGACCAAGGCCGAAGCCAGGGACATCGCGGTCGAGACGCTGGCCAAGGTCAAAATTCCCGCGCCCGAACGTCGCTTGAAGGAGTATCCTCATCAGTTTTCCGGCGGCATGCGGCAGCGAGTGATGATTGCGATGGCGCTGGCTTGCAAGCCTAAACTGCTGATCGCCGATGAACCGAGTACGGCGCTGGACGTCACGATCCAGGCGCAAATCCTGCAATTGCTGCGCGAGTTGCAGGAAGAGGAAGGGATGTCGATCCTGATCATCACTCACGACCTGGGCGTGATTGCCGAAATGGCCCATGACGTGGCGGTGATGTACGCCTCCAACGTCGTGGAGCAGGCTCCGGTCGAACTACTGTTCGAGAATCCGCGGCATCCTTATACACACGGATTGTTCGCCTCGCGGCCGTTGCCGGGCATGGATCGCAGCAAGCACTTGTACACCATCGAAGGGATGGTCCCCAGTCCGTTGCACTTTCCCCAAGGTTGCAAATTCCATCCCCGTTGCCCCTACGCTGTCGAGCAGTGCCGCGCGGCGGAAGCCGAACTAAGAGGCATCGACACGCAACATCAGGTGCGATGCCATCTGGCCGAAGAGATTACCTATGAGCAAGCCACTTCTTGAAGTCCAACATCTCAAGAAATACTTTCCAGTGCGGAAAGGCATTCTGCAGCGAGTCGCTGGTCACGTGATGGCCGTTGACGACATTTCTTTTGAAATCGCCGAAGGGGAGACATTGGGGCTTGTCGGTGAAAGCGGATGCGGCAAGACGACGGCGGGGCGAACGTTGCTGCGCCTTTACGAACCCGACTCGGGGCGCATCAGGTTCGACGGTCGCGAGGTGACGGAGTTGCACGGCGCGCAACTGCGCGAACTGCGACGCGATATGCAAATCGTTTTTCAAGATCCGTTCAGTTCGCTGAACCCTCGGATGACGATCAAAGGCATTGTGGAAGAAGGTCTGGTAGTACACGGAATTGGCAAGCGAGAAGACCGGCTCGACAGAACAAAGCAAGTATTGCAACAAGTGGGCCTCGACCCGTCCTACATCAATCGCTATCCGCATGAGTTTTCCGGCGGCCAGCGGCAGCGCATCAGCGTCGCGCGCGCGCTGGCGCTGAACCCAAGATTCATTGTGCTCGATGAACCGATTTCGGCGCTGGATGTTTCGATTCAGTCGCAGATCATCAATCTGCTAAACGATTTGAAAGAGGAATTGAATCTCACCTACCTCTTTATTTCCCACGACCTTTCCGTGGTCGAATACATTTCCGACCGAGTCGCCGTTATGTACCTTGGCGAAATCGTCGAGTTGGCGTCCAGCGAACAGGTCTATGCCAATCCACTGCACCCCTATACGCAGGCGCTGCTTTCTTCCATCCCATCGCTAAAGCCGGGCGGGAAAAAGAACGGCGTGGTGTTGGAAGGCGATGTTCCCAGTCCCATCAATCCACCATCGGGCTGCCGCTTTCATCCCCGTTGCCCGCTGGCGATGGACATTTGCAGCCAACAGCCACCCCAGACTTTGGATCTCGACGGTCACTTGGTGAGTTGCCACGCGGTCGAGCAAGATCACCCCGGTGCCCCCATGGCGTCAACTTCGACCGTCAAGAGTTGATCGATCAGCCCGCGAGGCTTGAGCGGTCCTTCAGCGGCAAGCCTCGTCGAACGCCCGCCAGGATCAACTGGCGGCTTCTTCCTCCGCCGCGTCCGTTTCGGCATCGGCATCGGTCTCTTCGTCCACTGTTTCGTTAAGCTCTTCGGTCGGTTCTTCCTTCTTTTTTCGGCGGCGCGCAAGTTTCTCTTCGGCCTTGCGTTTCTTTTCCATTTCTCGCTGGCGTTTGGCAAACGTATTTTGATTTTTTGCCATGAAGCTCCTCCATGGTTTGTTGGGCTCGTAGCTGGCTCGTCAGTTGTTGGACTCGTCGTCTTATCGCTTCCACGGTATTCAAGACGGCTACGCCAATGTCTAGGAAACGCTTCCTAGGCAAATTGAAGCAGTGACCGAATTCGAAATCGCCGTGAGCGTAATACCGGAAGCGATAGGTGATTCGAGCGAGGCTCTGCCAGGCTTGGGGCTAACAGCGTTATCTACGACCGCCGCGTCCGCCGCCTCCACCATAGCCGCCGCCGCCACCGCCACCACCGTAGCCTCCTCCACCACCGCCGCCGCCATAGCCACCACCGCCGCGTCGTTCTTCGCGAGGCCGGGCTTCATTCACGGTCAAGGCTCGCCCATCGTGTTCCTGTTCATTGAGGCCGGCAATGGCTGCTTGCGCTTCATCATCGGTTCCCATTTCGACAAACCCAAAGCCCTTGCTGCGGCCGCTATCACGATCGCTGATGACCTGTGCACTTTGCACCGTACCGAATTGGGCAAACAATTGTTCTAAGTCGTTGCTTGAGACATTGAAGCTCAAGTTTCCACAATACAGTTTTCTTCCCACCGCTAAACTCCTCAACAAGGACGGATGACCCGCCATTAAAATTTCGGGGCCAAAAAAGAAAGAGGCCTTTTCGGAGACCTACTAGGCGGGAAGGACGAAAGCGGCGAACGGGCCAGAGATTCCGGCTATGTATTTCACGATCGACGAACCAACCAAGCAAAAAGATAACCTATATATTGGCGTCCGTATACCCCAGGCGGGGCTTTGCCATCGAAGCCGACGCCCCAGAACTCCACCATCGCGAGATCGGGCTACTACGAAAAAGCGTGTCCGCAATCACACAGTTTTCGGCGTACGTGAACCTCGGCGTGGCACTGGGGACACTTCTTCGACCAGGACCGCTGCTTGGTGGACTGCTGTTTTGTCTTTTTTTTCCCTTCCGCCTTCTTCGCCGCTTTCAGCCGTTCGCTCCGTGGTGCGTCGGCTTGAACGGCAGCACACTGAGGATGGATCCCCGCGGCGGAATACGATGACTGATTGCAAACCGGGCAGATTTTCCTACCCGCCTCGGGAGTGTCGGGAACAGGTTTTTTGTGTTTTCCAGTCATCTATTGTCCTGCAATCACCTTCGTATTGACCATGGCGGCAGTCGATGATGGCCGATTTCCGTATAGGATTTCGCAACTTCGCGCGCATGCTCTGTCGATTCCAACCCGCTAGGACTTTTCACCCTTTAAGGTGAAGAGTCAAACGACTAAAGAATAAAGAGAGACTACTGTCGTTCAGTTCTGTAGGTGAACGTGGAAAACAGCAGGCCGACCACGGTTTCGTCGTCGAATCCACGCGGCCAGAAGACTAGCATCCGGCCCATCGGGTAGTCTGGCTCGATCCTCTTGGTGATGCTAAATCACGCGAGCGACAAGAGAAGGGAGAGAGAATCAGCAGGAGTGAATAAACTCAATGCCTATCGAGGCTACTCACACTATACCCTCCAATCTTGCTGGGGTCTAGCTGATGGTCCGTGCGGGCGGGCGATTTGGATGGAGCCATCGTGCCGTGGGCAAGCAAAAATCGTTGGCACCGCTGTCGGCACCAGCCAGCAAAAAATCCGCACTCTTGAGACTCACAAACGTCTGGAGCGGTCCGCGTTGGAAGCGTCGTCACTTGGTGAGTTGGTCTTGAGCGTGCGTGCGTGCGGGTTGGCCCGCGTTCCTTAACGCCATCTGGCAACGTATTTGGTACATCCGCGCCTTCTCGGTAAACTCCGGCTTGGCTGTCGCGTTGGCTGAAAAATACTCCGCCAAGACGCATAAAGTCGCCGCATGGTTGGGATCCAGCAATAGTACCGATTCCAGCCATGATAGGCCGTCTTGCTCGTCCCCATAATTCAAATAGATCAATCCGATCTCGTGTCGCGAGGCAAGATCATCCGGGCTCTTCAACACATTGGCGATGAGGTTGGACGCTCGGGTGAGTTTCCCTTTGAAGATCGCCACGGAGTCGAAGATCCGTTTTGCTTTTTCCGTTTGACCAATGCCGCGCAAAGCCCTGCCCAGCGCGTATTGCACCTCAAAATTCTTGGGAGCCCTTTGGGCCAGTGGTTCCAGCCGAGCGAGCGCTTGCTCGAATTCCGCCGACTCCAGTGCAATCCGCGCCAGTTCCAGTTCGGCCTCTACCGGTGGCGACTCTTGATCGGCGAATTCGGTCAACTGCTCTCGTGCCGCGTCCAGCTTGCCGAGCTCCCGTAAGCAACGAGCCTGGCGGATCTTGACGAGCGCTCGTTGCGATTCGTCCCGCGCGGCATAAATGTATTGCTCGTGCGCGTCGGCTGGCCGGTTTTCGCGTAGGAAGAGATCACCCAGAGCCATTGCGGCCTGATACTGATTCGGGTCCATTTCCAGGACGCGGCGAAAGTCTTTCTCGGCATCGCGTGAGCGATGAGCCTTGCTCCACATCGTGCCGCGCAACATATAGGGCGTGGGGTCGTCTGGTGCCAACTGCAACCACTTTTCCAACGCTTGATAAGACAGGTTGTAGTCATGTTGGTGCATCGCACCCCTGACGTAGGCCGCGCAGATCTCCTCGCCTTCCCATGGGAACTTGGCCAGCAGTTGGGTCAGTTGGACCTCGGTGGCGGCCACCTCGCCGGCCCGTGTTTGCAGCAACCACCGTTCGAGCGATAGCAGTTCCGCTGACGCACCCATCTCCTCGGCTTGGTCGAGCAACTTGGCGGCCCCCTCGATGTCATCCTGGCGGCGCAGCACGCGCGACTTCAGAAACAAGCTTTCCACATTGTTGGGCGACAGGGTTAGGGCCACGTCCAGCCACCACTGCGCGCCTTCCAAATCGCGATCGGACAGACTCTGTCGCGCCTGGCCGTTGGGAAGCGAAGCCAGCCAGCTACGGTTCAAGAACGTCAGTACGACAAGCACGGCCAAGGCGATCAGCAGATAGAAAATGCGAGGCTTTTTCTTGCTCGCGTCGAAAGTTTCCGCGGGGCCTTGCTCGTCGTTCGGTGGAGGTGTCGTTGTTTCCGTCATCGTCGCTTCTATTTGGTTCGGATTGCCGCGCGGCCGTCCCAGGCTTTTTGAAATGAAGTTTGAGTTTATTGGCGGTTCGATGACACCATCTCACGCCACTGCGATCCGTAGAGATTTGCATTTTGACCTTGGAAGGGGCGTGCCGGCAACCAGATGTGAGGATTGACAGTTCCAAGCTTGTCGAGGGAATCTAGAAATTGTTGTTCTCGATCGAAAGGGTCGTCGATTTCGCTAGGTAGATTGGCCATGGACAATTGGTTGTCCCGCACGGGGACCCGTCCCGAAACGAGTACCGTTTTTCCTTCCCATGTCAGCAGATAAGCCACGGGATACTTGCCAGCACCGCCAAGCTTGATCACGGTGACCGGAATCCACGCCTCGCCGCCCAGAGATTCGGCTTCGATTAATTCCGTGTCGGGTGGGCAAGCCTTCCGAACGTCTTCCCAAGCATCGGCACGGACCACAACTTGGCAGCTACTATCCGATATCAGATCCGATAGGGCACCGGTCGCCGCCTTGTCGGTCGCGGTCAACAACACGGCCGCTACGGGAGGCGCTTCGACATTAAGCTGTTCGAGCCGTTCACGAATAAAGTCATGGTAGCCGGATTCGCCCGGCGCGTCGAAGACGAACAGTTTATCGTCCTTGATCAGGCAATAAACGGCCCAGTCATGATACTCGCCCAGATAGTAAAGCCCGGGAAGAATCGTCTTGGGTTCACCGTCAAGAAAGTCACGTCCGTCGGCATCGAACCGGCCGATGGCTTCACGCATTTCGAAAATGCCGCGGTCCAGCAGTGCGTGCCACTCCGTTTCGCTCAACCGCGGGCTCTGTCCAGTCCGGTCCATGCTGGGATGCCCAGGCATGATCAAGTTTGGAGCTGGCATCTTCTTTAACTTGCCCAGCGACGCAAGATAGTCGTCGGCGCTGGCGCGATATCGTGGAGAAAGGTGCGCCGAATACGTACCCAATTTGGACGTTAGCGAGGAAACCGTATCTCCGGTAAAGAGGATTCGTTCGCCGTCCCGCTCCAGCATGAAACAAATGCTGCCGGGAGTATGTCCGGGAGTGGCGATGCAGTGAATTTGCGTATCCCCTACATCGATCGTCTCGCCGCCCTTGAGCAATTGGTCGATCTTTGTGGGATGTGCCCGTACGTCCGGCATGGAGTAGGTCGAAAAGAACGCATCTCGTGGGCCGCCTGTTTCAAGTTCCTGTCGATCTCCGACACCCGCGCAGATTTTGGCTCCCGATATTTGCCTCAACCGTCGGGCCCCCAGGCTGTGGTCGGCGTGAACGTGCGTGATGAGGATGACTCGCAACGTCGCAATGTCGAGCCCTAGGTCGCTGATTTGCTGGGCCACCAGCCTTGCGTTGGAATCGAGCCCCGTGTCGATCAGCACCAGTCCGTCGTTCGTTTCAATGACGTATGCGGCCCCGGGCGACAATTCACCCAGCATGTGAACGCCTGGCGCGAGTGTGGTTGCTTGCGGCTTGAAAACGGCGTCCGCGTAGTCCTTGGCGGAGTGCCGAAACCATCGTGATTGCGCAAACATGACGATCGCGACGACGGCCAATGCCAGTAAAAAAACGACCTTCAACGCGGTTGCCGATGGAGTTGATCTTGATTCGGACTTGGATTCCGTCACGCACTCACCTCAGTTCTTCTCAATTCTCATCGACCAATCGCCCTTGATCCAATTGGTAAACGCTGTCCGTCATTTCGACCAACCGTGGATCATGCGTGGCGACAACGATGGTCGTCTCGTCGGCCATTAGATCTCGCAGTAGGGCAATGAATCGCTGGCCCGTTTGATGATCCAAGTTCGAAGTCGGTTCGTCGACCAGCAAAACTTCCGGCTTCCCCGCCAGCGCGCGGGCCACGGCGACACGCTGTTTTTCTCCTCCACTGAGCTGTTCGGGATGTTTTGTCCTACAATGGGGGATTTCCAAGCGATCGAGCAATTCACTTGCGATTTGCTCGCGATCGCGCCGCCTGATTCCTCGCGGGATAAGCGGATAGGTAATGTTGTCGAGCGTGGATAGCCCGCGTACCAGCGCGAAGTCTTGGAAAACAAATCCCATCCGACGGCGTAGTCGTGCCAATTCGGTATCGCTGCAGGCACCAAAATCGCGGCTTTCGAATAACACTTGGCCGCTGCTTGGACGATCCAATGCTCCCAGCAGCGAAAGCAACGTCGTCTTTCCCGACCCTGATGGACCGGTGAACACCGTCAACGTGCCGGCCTCGATCGTCAACGACAGGTCGTCCACGGCACGAGATTCGTCGCGCCGATGATTGCGGAAGGTCCTGCAAAGATTCTTGGTTTCGATCAGCTTCATCGTGCTATCGCATGACGGAGTGTGGCGTGGCAACCGCCGCTCGCCAGGAGGAAAAAAGGGATCCGGTCATGACGACGACCAGCGAGAGGACGATCGTCAAGAGTGCGGGCGTCGGCAACAGCCGATAGGGAATGGTCATGGAAGGTGATCGGCCAACTCCGGCCAAAAAAACGCTCGCAATCCAAAATCCGTTGAACAGCCGCAGCCAAACGAATGCGATCAGCAGCGCCAGTAGCGCGCCGGTCAGGCCGATCATTAGGCTTTCGGAAAAACTGCGCAGCAAAATCTCGTCCGTCTGCCAACCGGTAGCTTTGAGGATGCCGATTTCCCGACGCCGCTCGGCGAGGCCCATTCCCGACGTTACCAACAACACCAAAATCGACGATACCATGACGGGCAGGAAATGAAGGTTGAAAACCCCTTCCCGGTGCAATAGCCCACGCGGCAATATCGCTTGCATGTCGCGCTGCGTTATGACTTCAATCTGCAGCATCCGGCCAGTGATCGGGTCGGCCAGTTTCAGATCCCGCCATATTCGCTCGCGAACGCGCTCGGCGTATCCGGCGCGGCATTCCACCAGCAAGTCGGTTGCCAACCGGGGTTGGTCGAAGATATGGCTGGCCGTATCCAATGTGGTCAACACCAGATTCGCTTGCCATAAGGATACATTCGATCTGAAAATACCCACGACTTTGGAAACGCGTTCGGCTTCGGAACTGTGATAAAACGGCGGAATGAGGGAGCCGACCTTCAGTTTCAATCGCCGCGCTAATTCGGTCCCCACGACCAACTCGTGAACCTGATTTTGCTCCGGCAAGCGCCCTTCGACAATGGAAACCGCTGCTGGAAACCGTTCGGGGGGAATGCCGACGAGTACGGCGGCGAATTGTTGCTTACCCAAAAACACTTCGCCCACAATTCGCGGATAGGCCGCCGATACGCCATCCATGGATTGCACTTGGTCCACGGCTTCCGCGGGGATGGGAACTCGTTGGCCGAACCGGATCGCGGAGATGTACACGTCCGCGCCTTGCTGAATTGAAGTCGCCGCTTCGTGTTGAACACCGTGCGAAATTGCGACCGCCGTGCAATAGGGGACTAACACGGCGACCAGGCAGCAAACCGTAACCATGCTGCGCAGCGGATGCATCGTGGCGGCGGTGATTCCGGTGGAAGCGATTTCAAGGAAGGTTCGCATCGTCGCCCACTCTCGCCTCGGCCTCAACATGCTGAATCGGCGGGTGCGAAAACACGGTACCTGTGTGATAAGGACAAAAGCATTTGTGGCCCGCCACTGGACCGACGTCGTAGTCGCACTCGTCCACGAACCGAGGATCAAAAGTGTGTGCGCAGTGCGACCAGTCCGTGGCCGGACCGAAGCCCAATCCGCCCACCAACTGTTGGAACTGGTCGGTATTCGGTTGGCGCTTCATGAGGCGAACATCGTCCGCCGCAATCAAAGCCGCGACAAGCAGACTCAGGATGCTCACGCTTGCGAGCCATAAGGGCGTGATCATTCTGTTCATCGGTTTCCGCGTGATCCGAGTTGTCTTGATGGGTGGCACTCAATTCTGTTGTGACAGAGTACTAAGTCGCATCCGGTTCTTCTTCCGGCTCTTGGATTTCATGCAACTTGTTCATCTCGACGTCTTCCAGTGTTTGAATGGTGCCGCTGGGCCAACGGATTTCCACCTTATCAATGGCGGTAAGGTCGCCCAATCCAAAATGCGCGGTCTTGGACGAATGCGAGAGGTAGCCTCCCGCGCATTCCACTTGTCGGACCATGGTGGTGTCACCGGAAGTCAGACGCAGTTCCGCGCCAATGGCATCGCGATTACTTCGTGTGCCAGTGAGGCGGAAGGCGACAAAGTTCTTTTTCGGAAAGTTGTTCCGGTAGTAATAAGGTTCGTGATTGAAGTTATTGACGAGCATATCCAGACGCCCATCTCCGTCAAAGTCGGCGGCGACTCCGCATCGCGAACTGCGAGCACAGTCCTGGTCAGCGATCTTGGTGGAGAGGAACTTGCCTTCCTTCGGCGGTTCGATCCCAAAAGCCGATCCCCGCTCAACAAACGACTCGTGCCCGTTGTTCATCAGCAAATAGTTACGCCAATAGTAAAACGGGTAGCCCATGCCGGACGGCAACATTACATCGACGAATCCGTCCGAATCAAAGTCCCCGGCGATGATGCCCCAGGGCCAGAACGTCTCCAGGTTACACAGGCCGGATATCTCCTCGAACTTTCCGTCGCCCAGGTTTTTGTAAAAGGCGTTGCCAAAGAGGACTTCGTCGCGGCTAAACTCTAATACATCGTGCAGCGCTGCTTCCTTCTGCTGATATGCCTCGGAGTTCTCCACGTTAGGTCCGAAAAAATAGGAGAACCTGACCTTCTCCGACTCGCGCGCCGCCGCCAAAGTGGAATGGCTGCCATCAATTCCCATCCACATGTCGGAGTGCATGTCGACGATGTAGATATCCAATTTTCCGTCGTTGTTATAATCGAAGACCTTGGCACCGATGCCGCCAAAGGGCGTGCGGCCCAGCGTTGCCATGGTCACGTCGCTGAACTTGCCGGTGCCTTCGTTGCGGTACAGTTGTGCCCGACCAAACATGCTGGTGACCAGCACGTCTTGCCAGCCGTCTTCATCGTAGTCCAGAACGGCAATGTCGCCGGCCCAACCCCGGCCTTCCATCCCTGCTTGCTCGGTGACGTCCGTAAAGGTTCCATCCCCATTGTTGTGATAGAGGATGTTGGGTTCCACGTCCGCGCGGATAACCGCATTGAAATCTCCACCGTCGCCCTTGCCGAGATAATAGCGCGCGATTTTTTCGTCGACGTCATCCGTGGTCCACTTCGAAGTTTGCACCAGATAAAGATCCAATAGGCCGTCGTTGTCGTAATCAAAAAATGCCGCTGACTGCGAGTGGCCCTGATGCTCCAGACCCGCCTCTTTCGTTCCGTCGACCAGTTTGCCGTCCCCCTCATTGCGATAGAGCACGTTGCCGCCCCGTGTGCTGGTGACGAACAAGTCTTGGTCGCCATCGTTGTCATAATCGGAGAATGTTGCACCCACACTGATTCGGTCTTCCAGACCGACGCCCATGGCTTCCGTGACGTTTTCAAACGTGCCGTCACCACGATTGCGGTACAATCCGTTCGCGCCCAATTGATTCAGCAGGTAGACGTCGTCATCTCCGTCGCCATCGTAGTCGCCGACCGCCACGCCGCAGCCATGGTCATACAAATTGATTTTGAACTTCTCGCCTTGCTCGTTGGGCAAGAAACCCATCCTAAAGTCGATGCCCGATTCTTTCGTTACATCCACAAAGCCCTCGGTTGGTGCCGACCCGCCGCTGGACTCAGGATTGGGACCTTGGGAAACTGAATTATCGCCGAAGCATCCTGTTGAAAAACAGATGACCGCCAACAAAAGCAGCAAGGTTTGTGAAGCAGTAAGGCGTCTGATTTTGTTGTTGCTCATGGTTTGGCTGCCAGGTTGGAATGAAAGATGGTCGAGGGGATTAAAACCGCGTTAGGGCGAACTCTCCGATGGCGAGTGCTCGAGTTCAGCGAAAGGGTGTTCAGTTCCGGTCAAGATTCTGCCCCGAAAAGTCTCCAGGTGTTCTTGTGCCTGGCTGTGTGTGCGGAAGACATGACGCCGGTCGCCAGTTGGGCCGTTGCTGAGAACCGTGCTGCGTACAAAGAAGGCGTCCTTGGCGTCCAGCAATTGGCCGTCAATCTCGTCGGTCACCAAGATCTTCGCGGGAGGCGTTTTCGAGCGAGCAAGCCACAGTTGGGCGCAACGGAGGCAGCAAAAGTCCCGCCTCGATCCGTCGCCGTCCACGAACTGAACGAGAAACACCGATTCGATCCGCTGCCCGTCCGTGGCACACCGTGCTTGTTGTCCGCGTCGCGCCCAGTATCCGGCCACGGGTAGTAAGGCGGTCAGTGGAAGACCGGCAAAAGCCGTCCACCACCACCACCTCGGTACACCCGATGATTGGCTGAAATGCGACATGGAATTCTCGATGCTTGCTTCTTTACGTAGTTGTATTGAGTCCTAGTTCGACTGAAAACAGAATCAATGAACCGGTGAAGCCGAACAGAGCTAGAAATAAGGCTCTATTGACCATTCCTGGCAGAAATTCCTCGGTTTCCGCGCCTCGGGCCATCCAAGCGGCCAGGCACGCCCAACCGATGGAGAAAACCGCGACCACAAACAGGCCCATCCCCGCAACCGTTTCCGGCGCGGCCGGAATTAGATCGTAAGCACAATGGTGCAGCGGGAGATGCAAGATGGCCGGGGCGGCCACCTCGGTCAAGAACAGCAAGCTGATCGGTACCAGGACGAGAGTTCCTATCGGCAGTATGGCCAGCGAGAATTTTGAAGAATGGTTGCGGAGGAATGTGAATCGAGCGGCTAGAATCGCGATCATCAGCCCATTGCCACAGAAATACGCCATCGACAACCAGCCGTTATCGCCCGATGGCAACCAGCCGACCGCACCATTGGATCCCGCCAAGTCGTGGGTGATGGCTGTACAACAGCCCGCATTGGGCATTTCCACGCGTTTCGGAATCAACAAGTAGGCCGATTCAGCCACCGAATCGGCCAGCGAGCAGACGCCCAACAAGAGAACGCCGACAAGAACACGACGCAGCAAGACGGCTGTCCGTGTTTGCCGATTGATCCAGTAGATGACGAACCACCCTCCGCCAACGAAGAGCAACGCCGGTTTTGTCAGTTGAAGGGTGGTGACCAGGCTAGGCAGATACTGACTGGGCCCGATGCTACCCATTCCAACCCGCGTCACGCCATAAATGCACATTACTCCCGGAAACTCGGGCACGTAACTCTGCAGCAGTAAATAAAGGACGGGCCACGACACGACATTCAGCATCAGCAAAAGTGCAACGAGCGTCGTCAGCAGGTAAGACCGATCTTCGACTCCCTTGCGGTCTTGTGGCGACAGCATCACCCGGCATCTGGCCAAGGTCAACATGGCCAGCACGATGACCAGCATGGCCGCCGGAAGGCGGATACCGTTGATCAGCAGCATGATCACGGCATAGGCGTTAATGATCATTTAGGGTGCCGACGCCCAACGTGAATCGGAGTAGTATTGCGACGCTCCACCAATTTTAAATGGGAAACGGGGTAAAACACTAAAAACCTTGCTGGATTTCCGCCCAATTCCTTGGATTGAAGCAGCCTCGCGGTGAAGGAAGTAGGCAAAATTAATACAATTCTCCTTATCTGAGAATCCCAGAGGTATCTTCAACCCACCGCTGAATCAGTGCTTTGTTCCAGGGTTGATCAACGGGTGGCACTGGGAAACGCGAAAAAATCGTAGGAAATCTTCACTACTTTGTCTGATCCGCGGGCCTTCGAAACCTGTACTAGTGTCCCTGTGGTGCCGCGCCCCATTCTTACCGACCTTTCATCCATCAACTTACTAACTATCACGGTGCACGAGGTCCAGTTTTGAGTCCTGTTGGAGGATCCGACTGCTTCTGGACATTGCTGAAGCCGCATCAAGCGAGCTTGCAGCGGTACGTTCGCTGCATGCTGCGCGATACTTCTCGAACGGAAGATGTACTGCAAGACTCGGTGTTGGCCGCGTTCGAGCGATTTAGCGATTTCGAGTTGGGGACGAATTTTCGAGCCTGGATCTTTCGCTTCGTCACCCACCGGATTCTCAACGAAAATCGAAAGGTCGAGCCCATTAGCTTGTCCGAAATTCCAATCCATTTGGAATTGGAAGAGGAATTCGCCACGGCCGAGTCGGTCGATGTGTTCGAGCAACTCATGTCAGACCCAGCCGAGGTGTTACCGCTGTTTGATGAAACGCTCGGCAGGGCACTAACCCGACTTGCCGCTCCGGAACGCGCCTGTTTGCTGCTGCGCGCCATCGGCGAGTTTAACTATCACGAAATTCACGATTTGCTGGGCATGCCGCGCGGAAGCGTGATGGGTTACCTATCGCGTGCCCGGCGGAGAATGCGTTTGTTTCTAGCGGACTACGCCCAAGAACACGGATGGCTCGCGGAGGAAGGGCGCGTCGCCGTCACCAATTCCAAAAAAATTCGCGGTGGTACGCCATGAAGTGTCACGAAGCACGCAACCTATTCCCGCTCTACTACGACAGCGAGGGCGATGCCGAAGTACAACTGCGGATCAGCGACCATTTGGCAATGTGCGGCGAATGCCGAGAGTGGTACGACCGCGAGGCTCGGCAAGTCGGTTCCTTGGAAAGTGCGTTGCGAGCGGATGATGGGCCCAACACGGAATTGTGGACGCGGATCGAAGAACTTTGCCAGCCAAATCCAGTGCCCCATTCGACCGGTTGGCGCCGCTGGAGCTTGGCCGCCGCGTTGCTGTTGGCGGTTGCCGGCTTTTCGTCGTGGTTGGTTCTTAATGCTGGATTGTCCGACGAACATCTCTCCGCCCAGGCCGCTGTGTTTCACGACGAATATGCAAGCGGCGTTCGCGCGCCGGCGGTGCAAAGTGATTCCATCAACGAAATCGAAACCTGGCTGCGGGGCCATGTCGATTTTTCGGTTCGTTGCCCGCCGCCGAGCGACGAAAGTTTTCAGTTACAAGGCGCGGACGTGCGGCAATTTCGCGAGCATCCGGGCGCTCACATCGTGGGCACCTTGAAGGGGCGGCCGGTTTCGGTCTTCGTGCTGCGGGGCGAGTCGTTGCGTGAGTTTCCACACCTGCGCGATCATTTGTCGTCCACGGGTGGCAAGCATCAATGCCGCGAAGGGCGGTATCAGATGGTGGCGGTCTTGCTGCACGGCCACGTGGTGCTGGCGATGGGCGAAGACGCGCCGGAAGTGCTCACGAAGATCTTATTGAGCTATGGCAGCCATCATCACGCCGGCCTAAATCCAAGAGTTTCTTTCAATGGAGTTTGAATGATGAATCAACATTGGCTGGCGGGCGCGTTGCTGCTGACCTTGGCGCTAGGATGTTCGCCGAGTGCTGACGAAGGGGGCGATTCCCGGTCGAATGCGGGCACGGCGTCCAACGGAGAAACGACCTCCAACGGAGAAACGGCGGGCGACCCCGTCGCGGCGGGGATACTTGAAGGCCGAGTACTTTTCGAAGGCGATGTTCCGCCACCCCGCAAGATTGTCGTCAACAAGGACGTCGATCATTGCGGCAAACTGCCGGCCGAACAGCAAGACGTCGTCGTGTCGTCGTCCGGAGGACTGGCGAACGTCGTGGTTGAAGTCCTGGCAGTCGACGCGCCTGACGAAGGTTGGACGTGGGAGCATCCCAAAGACGGTTATGCTCTTCGTCAAAAGGGATGCGCCTTTAGGCCCGCGGTCGTGATCCTTCCGGCCGGCCAGGAGCTTAAAGTTTTTAACGACGATCCCGTCTCACACAACATCAACACCGGTGAATGGAATTTCATGCAGTCCGGTGGCGACACCGAACCTCTGGTGCGATCCGTTAGTGGCCGCCAGCCGGTCCGGGTCCAGTGCAACATTCATAGCTGGATGGAGTCGTGGATTTATACCGTCGCATCGCCGCTCTATGCGGTCACCGATG
>JAJDEH010000423.1 GCA_029259935.1 Planctomycetota bacterium | reverse complement strand
CTGGACGAACTCGGCCTGGCTCGCTTCCGTGAGGCCATGCAAGAGACGTTCGGCGTTAAACAACCAGCCGACGTCGATCTGGCGTTGCCCAACGCGTTGTGGTCGCTACGACGAATGGCACTAGCTTAAGCGATTATGATCGGGACTGCCTGGTTATCATTTCGCTAGATCGCTTATCTTGACACCCAGCGTTTTGGCTACGGCGAGCACGGTCGAAATGCGCGGGTCTGACGTGCGATACAACAGGAACCACGCGCGCTTCTTTGCCGTCGGACCATCATAGCCCAAGCCTTCGCCGAGTTCATTCAGCGTCATTCCCGAACGCTCAAATGCGTTTCGAATATTGTCCATCACGCCGTTTGCGTTCATGGTTTCCCGGGTTTCTGAAGTCGAGTGACCAAACGTGTCACGGTCTATGCAAGTATAGACCATAGCGGTTGGTCACGTGACCAGCAAAAACAACACCCCGGTGAAACAGTGACTTCAACCGAGGGCATGGAATCACACCCAGGCGTTTCCGCCTAAGAATGTGACCCGTTCCAACGCATTCTAATCAGACGGCTGGAATCGCTGTCAACTTGAAGGCGGTTCAATGACGAGCCTGGATGCGGTGCGCGCCCGCTTTGCGCGCAATGAGGGGCTCCCATTCGCGGACATTTTGACCGAGGCCAGCATTGGGGAAGTTCTTAACGACCATGGCGTCAAGTTTCGGGACCGAGTGTTCAGCCCGGTCACGACGATCTGGGGCTTTCTGAGTCAGGTACTCAGCGAAGACCACAGTTGCCTCGATGCCGTGTCGCGAATCATCGCGCATCGTGCGGCGAATGGCAAAACGGTTTGCTCGCCAAATACTGCCAGCTACTGCAATGCGCGGAGTCGTATTCTCACAAGTGTTCTCTCCACTTTGGCAACGCGAACTGCGGAAGAGTTAGAGACGAGCGTTCCCGACCAATGGAAGTGGAACGGTCGCTCGGTGTTCATCGTCGATGGTTCGAGCGTCTCGATGCCGGACACACGAAAAAATCAACAGAAGTATCCGCAACCGCCCCAGCAAGCGACAGGTCTAGGCTTTCCTCTCGCCCGGATCGCGGTGCTGCTATCACTCGCAACCGGCGCTTGTCACGATTTGGCCATCGCGGCGTACAGCGGCAAGGGTACCGGCGAAACGAATCTCTTCCGACGCATGTACGACACCCTCAAACCCGGTGATGTGGTTCTTGCTGACGCCTTGTTCGACGATTACTTCATTGCGTGCGAATTACTTGAGCGCAATATCGACATCGTTGCTCGCGCTCAGTACGAGCGCACGGGAAGTTGGGCTGTAGAAAGCAGACCCGATGGCGACATACTCGTTTGGCAGCGGCCTAACAAGCCACGCGGAATGACGGGAGAGCAATACCGGACGTACCCCAAGCACCTACTCATGCGGCAGGTGACTGTTGACGCTCGCGACAAGAACAACCGCGTCAAACAATTCAAAGTTGTTACCACCATTCTCGCCGCATCGATCGATGGCAAGCAAATAGGCGATTTATATGAACGGCGGTGGGACGGAGAGATCTACCAGCGCGAATGCCCCTCAAGCGCACACTTGTATTGTCTCGCGGTTTGAGATAATAGTTCCAGGTAGTATTCTGTTGCGACTGGCGCGTTTGTGTCGCCAGCAAGCTGAAAGCAATGCTGCCGTAGCAAGAAAGCACGAGCAAGGAGGCTCACGATGTCAAAGACAGCTCCCCCCCGCGCCGACAACTGAATGCACCGCCGCTGACGAAGACGGTGCCGTTGCAGAATCTGTGGAGTGCGATGCCACAGAAGACACGCAGTCAGGTGCTCCAGCGACTCACTCAGATCGTGAACAAGGCGTTGGTTCCTCCAGCCACAACGGAGGCAACCGATGAGTGATCCTACGATTCCTGTATCTTCGTCAGAGACCCGTGGCAGCGAAACTCATAAACGCGTGAGAACAAGTTCGCGGTCGGAGAAGATTACCGATTTTCATCTGCAACGGTTGGCCATTGTCTACGTACGACAGTCGACTCAGAGACAGGTCATCGAACACCAAGAATCGACGGCTCGGCAGTACGCGCTTGTGGACCGCGCGATCGATCTCGGTTGGTCCCGTACGGCGGTGGAAGTGATCGACGAAGATCAAGCGCGTAGCGGAAGTACTGCGGAAGGTCGCACGGGGTTTCAGCGATTACTGTCGGAAGTGAGCGCCGACCGCGTGGGGCTCATTCTTGGTCTAGAAATGAGTCGCTTAGCACGGTCGTGTAAGGACTGGCATGCGCTGTTGGAGTTGTGCGCGATCTATCGTACGTTGCTGGCCGACGCCGATGGACTGTACGAACCAGCCAATTACAACGATCGATTGTTGCTTGGCTTGAAGGGAACGATGAGTGAGGCGGAACTGCACATCTTGAAGAGTCGATTACAGCAAGGCATGTGGAACAAGGCAGAGCGAGGCGATGTGCTCAACCACGCGCCAATTGGTTACATCCGCACGTTGGCCAACGACTTTGCAATCGATCCGGATGAACAGGTTCAGACCGTGGTGCAAATTGTATTCCAGCAATTCGTTGATCGCGGCAGTACCAACGGGCTGTTGAGATGGCTCGTCAAGCACGACATGAAGATACCAGTGCGACCTCACTTCGGTGTGAACCGAGGTGAATTGGAATGGCACCCGCCCAATCGCGCGACATTGTTGAACATGCTCCACCATCCGATTTATGCAGGAGCCTATCGATGGGGACACCGCGAAACAGACCCCCGCAAGAAGATCCCAGGCAGGCCGGCGACGGGACGCACGTTCAACTCACACGATGCCTGTCGTGTCCTCATCAAGAATCGTTTCCCGGCATATATCAGCTGGGAGGAGTTTGAACAAAACCAGCAAAAGCTTTCGGAAAACACGGCGATTGGCAAGCATCTTTCCGCCCCACGTCATGGGCCCAGCATACTGTCGGGCCTCATGAACTGCGGACGTTGTGGCCATCGCATGCTCGTGGGATACGCCAACGTGTCGAGTAAAAAGACACTGCGTTATAGCTGTCTTCGCGATGCGATTGACTACGGGCAAGATCGTTGCCAATCACTTTCTGGAGCGGCAGTCGAATCGCTGATTGTCGAGTTGATGTTGCAGTGCGTGACTCCCGCGTCGCTGGAACTCTCTCTGGCCGCAACGGAAGATATCCAACGTCAGAGACGCCAGCTTGACGAACATTGGCGGCAACGATTGACTCGCTCGAAATACGAAGTTGAACAAGCCCGTCGACAATATGCCGCAGTGGATCCGGAGAATCGATTGGTTGCGCGTGAATTAGAACGGCGATGGGAAGAGTCGTTACGTTCCGATGAGCAATTACAAGCGGAATACGACCGGTTTATCAGTGAACGGCCGACCGAAATATCCGATGCGGAGCGTGAAGAAATCGCGACGCTCTCCGCGAATCTTCCGGCGCTCTGGCACGCGCCGTCCACGACCAACGAAGATCGTCAAACCATCGCTCGGTTGTTGCTGGAAAAGGTTGTAATCAACATTGAAGGCAACACGGATCGGGTCGATCTCGAACTCCATTGGGCGGGTGGTTTCCAAAGCTGCCACACACTGTATCGTCCTGTGCAAACCTACGAGCAGTTATCTCGTTACGACGAACTCGTTCAGCGATTAGACACGCTTCGCGCGGACGGTAAGACACTGAGCGAAATGGCAACTTCACTGAACTCGGAAGGATTTCATCCTCCCAAGCGGGCTTCGCAATTCAGCAAAGCCATGCTTAGTCGCTTCTTCCGAGAACGCGGCATTCGTCTTGGTCCGTTACCTCGAAGCGTAACCGATGAGCACCACCTATTGACGAACGAATGGTGGCTGGCGGATTTAGCCACGGAATTACAGATGCCGATCGCCACGCTCCATCGTTGGCAACGCGTAGGCTGGCTTGCATCACGAAAAGTCTTTGCCGCAGGTGGTCGATGGGCGATCTTCGCGGACGACGACGAGCTAATGCGACTTCGTAAGTTGCGGACAGCTCCGCGAGGATGGCCGGAAGTTTACCCGAAAGAACTTACGACCCCGAAGTCGCAAACCGATAACTCTGGGTAGCTGTCAACGCTACGACAGCACTGCATGTTCCTATAACCCGTATTCTTTGGAGGTAGTATGACTGGCAAATCGAAGTCGATATTCGGTCGATCAAGTCAACGATGCAGATGGACGTCCTGCGTTGCAAGACGCCAGACATGGTTCACAAAGAGATTTGGACTCACCTGCTGGCGTACAACTTACTCCGCACGGTGATGGCCGTTGCCGCCAACAAGAACGACATCGAGCCTCGGAAGGTGAGTTTCAAAGGAGCCAAGCAAGCCTTGACTGCCTTCGCTCCGAAGATTGAAGCTGCCCGGCCCCAGGATCGAGCGCCGTTGATTGATGCGATGCTTGCGACCATTGCCTACCACCGCGTAGGCGACCGTCCTGGACGCTGGGAACCGCGGGCACGCAAACGACGACCGAAGCCAGCCGCCCGTCTAACGCAACCTCGACACATTGCCAAGCTGCCACACAATCGTTCAAAATGGTCGTAGCGCATGACGACAGCCGTCAGTGGTCGCTGACGCCTTTCTCTGCGCTGATGAGCGGGCAGCGTTGAAAAAGCCAACGGGCATTCCCGCCTCTCGGCAATGTTGTCGAGAGGCGTCCAAAACGCGCCGCACGAGCAGCAGCACAAAGTCAGACTTGTGTCGTTGCTAAGAGACCAACCCGGCATCGATTACCAACGCAGCTTAAGCTAGTGCCATTCGTCGCTACGACCGAAGCTGATCGTGACAACCAACTACGACCGCGTGCTCCAATGGTCCAACGCCGCGGCACGTACCACAACCAATTCCCAGCAAGCCAACCTTGCCGATCTGTTCGCCGGATCGGACGCGGACAATCCAATCGTCTGGCACTTGCACGGGCATATCGACGATCCCGACAGTCTGTTCCTGGCGCCACAACAATACGATCGACTGTACCGCGCGGCGGTCGACGACAAGCATCCCTACGCCGCCGCGCGACTGCAATTGCGGGCACTGATCGGCAACCATCCGCTGCTGTTCGTGGGATTCGGCCTGCAAGACGAATATGTCATGGACACACTGGGCACGGTGCTGGAAATCTTCGGCGGGAATTTGCGGCCCAGCTAC
>JAJDEH010000422.1 GCA_029259935.1 Planctomycetota bacterium | reverse complement strand
GGTCATGTACGGTGCCTTGATCACCGTATCCTCGGACACGGGATTATTGTCCGGGCTGTGCTCCCAGTGCGACCAGTCGCCAGCCCCCGCGTTCGCTGGTTTCGAAAACTGAAGCCAGCTTGCGCCCGCGTCGTCCCACGTGCTAACCGTTTCGGCGTCTTGCGATTTCGCCTGCTTCCGCAAGGCTTGATTTTCTTCGGTGGAACCAACCACAAAGGCCGTCCCGAGCGGGCGCAGAACACGCATTACTTGCTCGACACTCGCCGACTCCTTGCCGCTCTTGGTAACGACGACATCCACGAGGTTGTCGCAATATGGCAATTTGCCGATGCTTCCCCGCTCGACGGCGACACGCTGGATGCCGTATCCCGCCGCCGTGGCTTTCTTCCGCAGACGGTCGGCACTTTCAGAGTCCGTCGTCCGAACGTGAATCAACATTTCGCTGGCTCTTGCCAACTCGATTGCCAAGTCTTGATGATCGCCCAGCACGACACAAATTCCTCGTTGCACGTGGCCGGCATCGACAAGTTTCCCGGCGACGGCTTTCGCTTCTTTACCCGTTAGAGTGGGTGCCGCCCCGAAGCTCGGGCCGCAGACCAGAAGCGCGAACAACAAGCACATAAACTGCCGCTGTATTGACGAAGATATGAAATTGCATGCGAATGTTTTGGACATGGCCTTCACTCCGATTTCCGGTTCACTTTGAGGGATTGCTGGTGCGGCAATCACCGCCTTCGCCAGATCATCACCACCGAGATCCCGACGACAACGAAAATACTAACGGCCAGCGTGCCGAGAGCGATTGTTAACAGGGTTGGATTCCCGGGCTGTTTTGTATTGGTGAGGTCCGCGGACGGAGAATCCTTGAGTGTCGAAACCGTGGTAGCCAAACTGGGAAGCACGGCCTGAGTTTCTTGACTGTTCTCGACGAGTGACGGAAGGGCGACCACTGCATCGCTAAGCTGGTCGTTCCACGCCAAGGGCAGGTCCACTCCCATGCTTGGTAGCGGCTTCGAGCAGGCACAATCTTGAATCAGTTGGTTGATGAGTTCATTGATCCGGCCTTCGGTAATTTCTTCGCCGACCAGCGGAGGTGCCATTAGCTTTCCGCGGCCAAAAACGACGCCGACCCAAGCCGGACCCGCCTGACCGATTCCAGCAAACGACAGCAGCGTGCGTTCTCGCGGGTCGGTGCGGTCCAATTGAATCAAAGAGATTCCCAACTCGTTGCGGCGTGACCACTTTTCGACGACTCGATGCAGAAGCTGCTCGAGGTCTTGGCCGTCGGTGTCAAACGCCGCCGAATAGAGGAGTACGGCGAGCTTCTTCCCAAGCTGCTGTTGGAGTTGCTGTCGAACGGGTGAGTTTTCCAGCAACTTGAGGTCTTCTTCGTTAGGTTCCGGGTCCCAATGATCGATGACGAAACCTTCGCCGCCGTGGCCGCGACCCACGAAAACCGCGACCGGTAAACTCGGCGGGGCGGAAGGAATTCCATAGTCGCTCCACCGTAACTTCGGATCGCCAACGTCGACGAGCTCAATCTCAACGTTCAGATCCTTGCCGCCGGACGCCAGCCATTCGGTAAACTTGCCGGCCGGGTTCCCCTCCTGGGGATCGCTCCAGTCACCCATGAAGCAGAGCCGATGCACATCGCGTGGGGTCCGAAAAGCTGCATCGCGGACGCGAATCTCGCAGCCTAGAGAAGGAGCCGACGTTCGCGGGAGAACGACAACAACGATCAACCACAGAATGAAACCGCTTCGTGCCGCGTGCATGACGGCATTAGAACCCGCGCAAGCCCTTTTTACAAGCTATTCCCCAGCCCTTTTGTCTCGCGGCTGCCCGCTGATCGCTGGACGGTCTTCCTCCGGCAAAGCTTGGGCAAGCGAGGAGCCTCATCGCGGCCTTGGACTCAAGAATTGCGTCACGCCAAGACTTCAGCCAATTTCACTAGGCGGCTCCGTTCCTTGAGCGACTTGGCTGCCGCGTGGACGACGGCGGTGACCTCCAGAATTTCCTGTTGCGAGTTAGGTTCCTTGCCCGTTCGCAACATTTCGCGGAATGCGGCGGCCATGCGAACCATTTCGTATTTGTGACCAATCGCGAAATCACCTTCGATCGACGGTGTGAACGTGTAGAGTTTCTTTTTGAAATAAACGTCGGTTCGGTTGTATTCGAATTTTTCGAATGGCTGACCGTACCAGACATGACAGGGGTAGCGGTCCTTGTAGGTGATTTGGGCATGACAGGTGTCTTTGTATTCGTACATGCTGACCGCATCGACGCCCGCTCCCATCAGCGTCATCACCGTCCAGACCGGATGCTGGCCATAAATCATCCAACCCTCGAGTCGATAGCGACTGTGCAGTCGGGCCGACACGTGTTCGATGTCGCCAAACTCGCCGGCATCGCGCATTCGCAACGCCGCTTCCATGCCCCATTCGTAATTGAAGATGCTACCGGACATCAGCGGTGCGTTGTGCTTGCTCGCGAAGTCCAGAATCTTGCGAGTGCCGGCCACCGTGCCGCCGATCGGTTTGTCGCAAAACGTCGGCCTTCCCTTGGCAAGACCCGGCGCGACCAAATCAAAATGGTCGTCGCCCTTGCCAGACGCGTCGCCCATCCAGACGGCATCCACTTCGTCACACATCTTCTCTAGGCTGGTCGCAACTTGCACGCCCGGAAAAACGGCGGCAAATGCCGCGGCGGCCTCTCGGTCGGTGTCGTAGTAATGCGTGATTCGCGTGTCGGGAAAGGGCAGCATGTGAAAGTGAATTTCCGGATTGCGGTAGACCTTGCGCCAACCATCAACGACCTGTGGATAGTGTTTTTGCAGCGCGTCGAAGTCGCATTCCGGATGCAGGTACTGGGCAAAGTGCCAAGTGTGACCGTTGCGTTTTTGAGGCTTGCCATCGATGGCGGCCGAAACCGCTCCAATCCGAAACGTTTTCTCCGGCGCGGCACCAGCGGCCAACCGTAGACCTCGGACCATCGTCGTCGCGGCACCGAAACTCGCCAATTTCAATAGATCACGTCGTGATACATCGGTAGAAAACGTTTTCATGAAGATCCTCTCAAAACCTTGGCTGTATTCTTGGTGGAGCAATGCGTCGACCGCGGTACGGGCATATTATAATCAGTTGCGTTCAACATACCGGGCCGCCCTGGATCTCATGATGATCAAGACTTGGCCCAGACGACCTGATCGCCGGAACTAAAGTCGTCAAGCCTTAGGCCAGATGGAACGCCACCGCTTTTAAGAACGTGACGCTAAACTACCCTCTTAGCTGCCGGTCCAACCAATCATAGGCCGCATGGCGGATGTCGTCCGGAAAGTCGTGGCCCGAGTCGGGGTACTCGGCCTTCAAGCGATCTTCGGCGTCCAGCAGTTCATAAACCGTGCCCGCGCCCTGCATCACTTTCTTGACGCCCGTTAGATCGAAGTTGCCGTCGTGTTGAGGTGCGTTGATAAACACGGCGCGCGGCGCGATCGCCGCCAGCACTTCGTGAAAATCGAAAGGCACTTGATCAGGGTCGTTACCATACCGCTCACGAATTCTGGGCATATAGCGATCGCTGGTCCAGCCCGCCAGTTTGCCGCCGTAGTAATGATGAAAGGCCGTAAAGCCACAACTTGTCACCACGGCTTTGATTCGCAGGTCGAACGGAGCCGTGAACAGTGCATTGTGGCCGCCCAACGAATGACCGATTGCTCCCATGCGATCCGCGTCGACTTCGGGTAACGTTTCCAACACGTCGAGCGCCCGGATGTTGTTCCAAATCGCTTTCATCGTTCCGCTTTCGTGGTGGTCGCTGTCGGCATTGAAGTCATACTTGTAATCGCCGAACGACGGATAGTCGGGCACGATGCAAACATAGCCCCGGTTGGCCAGTTCATGGGCGTAATGCAGCGTCGGCCGCCCGCCGAGCCCCGCCGGTTCGCCCTTGCCGATCTTGGTCGTCTGGTGCAGGCAGAGCATTGCCGGCGCTTTTCCGCGGATACCTTTTGGAATTAACAGATAGGCCGGAACGCGGTCACCTGGCTCGCTGGCAAACGTGATTCGACGTCGCGTGTAATTTTCTGTATCGGTTGTTTCCAGAGTTTTCACCGCGAGCGGTATGCGCCGTGACGAGCTGGGAAACCGTCCCATCGCGCGCTGCATGCCATCCAGGATGTGCCGGCGACGAAGACCCCAATCTTGTTTGGTCTTAATTTCACGAGTTTCGTTCTTCGCGATGCGAACCTGAAGCAACTTGGAATGATCTTCATAGTCCGGCGATTCTTCTTGGGCTCCGTCATCGGCTGGCTTGGCAATATTTTCCAACAGATATAGTCCGCTACGACCGCAAGCGACGACGTCTTGGTCGCCATCGCCATCGATGTCGACGACTTTCGAGTCCAACCCAAAACCGGTTTTCCCGGTGGCGATGGTTCCACGTCGCCAACTTTTATGATCGGCGTCGAACGCAAACCAGTACACGCCCAGCGTGTCGTAGGCTCCAGGATCCTTGCCGTCGTGAGCCATGTAGCGTTTGCCGGTGACTAGGTCCAAACGCTTATCATTGTCGATATCGGCCAGCAGCAGACAGTGCGCCTGCGACCAACTCGTATCGATCGCGTGTTTCGTCCATTGCCGATTATCATTGGCGTCACGAGTTTGCTCGAGCCAATACAACCCTGTGCTATGGCCTCGGCCCCAGATCACGTCGCCATCGCCGTCAGCATCGACATCGTGCACCAACATCGGAATGGAACCGTCGCGATGCAGTTGAAATTCCGGGTGCCAAATCCAACGATCCTGGCGTGGGTTTTTCGGCGCTTCAAGCCAGCCGCGCGGGCTGACGACGTCGCCGCGCCCGTCACCATTCAGGTCGCCAATTCCGACCCCGTGCCCCGCCGCCTCGGCAGGCAGCTCGTGACGAATCCAATCGACGTTTTGCTTGTCGCCATTAATTGCGCGCCGAATCTCCCACCAGGCGGACCACTTCACGCCGTTGGGCAGAAAGTCGAGGCGACCATCACCGTCCACGTCGGCCAAGCGGCCGGTTTCCATGGGGCCCGGCGTGTCGACCAGATGTTTCTTCCAACGGTCTTTGGTGTTCCCGGGATTCTGTAACCAATAGATCGATTGGCTGCGATAATTAGCACTTACATAATCGACCAGCCCGTCGCCATTGATATCGATGGGCTGATGGGCGTAATCATCGTAGCGGCCGCGGATCATGGGCACTTCGCGGGTGACGTGTTTCTTCCACGTGGGCGCTTCATACCAATAGCCGCCGCAAACGATGTCCAGCCGGCCGTCTTGATTGGCGTCGATCGCCGCGCACGCGCTGAAAGTGGAATCGGCGTTGATTTCCACGGTTCGAAAGTAAGGTGGTTCGGCGCTTACCAAATCCGCGTGGCAGGCGATCGCGGCCAGCAACGCGGCAAGGGCCAACCTGGCAAGGACGCGCATGAAGTGTTTCCTCGTTAGACTGCTTGTGGGTGCAATTCGGACTCTCGAAACAGGTTGTCCTGCCTGCGTAGTTTCTTTCCCGCAGGATCCAATAAGACTGGGATCAATATACATCCCCACGCCGCGTCGGGCGAACTGAAGGGTAGGATTGAAGTAGAATGGTCATGGGCCGCATGATTTGTTTGCGGACGGCGAATCAAACATTCTTCCCTCCAACCGATGATTTACCTTCGTCGGCGGCGTGGCCTCGCCTCCCTAGCATCTTGCCTCGCCAACGCCTACTATTGGCTTATCGCCTAACACCTTCAAGATTGGCTTTTCAAGAGACGAGTCGATGCCCATAGAATTTCGGTGTGCTCAGTGTGAAAAACTGCTGCGCATCTCTGATCCCACGGCGGGAAAGCATGCACGATGTCCTTCGTGCGGAAACATTCAGCCAGTTCCAAGCCAAGCGGGCGCGCCGGCGGGTCCAGGGAGTACGCCCGGCCCGGCACCAGCGCCCTCCGTTCCTACCAGTCAACCATCCACTTCGCCGGCGGGGGCGCAGGGCTGGGGCGGCACGAGTTCCCCCGCGCCAAGTCCCGCGAGTGTTCCCTCGGCCACGCCCAACGCCGCCGCTCCGCCCGCGATGGGGGCGGGCAGTGCCCCGTCGGCTCCGAGTCATGTCTATAATCCAGCCACGGGACCCGGCAGCGCGGCGATGACGGCTCCCGCGCCTCGCAAAGTGCAAGGGCCGGCCATTGCGTTGATTGTGCTATCCATCTTAGGGTTCGGCACGCATGCTCTTGTCTTACTTACGGGAATCGTGGCCATCGCCAGCGGAGAAGACCCAGACGAAACCGTGCCCCTCATCCTGTTCGGACTTTTCAACCTGCCCTTATTCGCATTCATGCTGTTCGGAGGGATTCAACTGAGAAGACTAAAGACTCGGGGCGTCTGCATGGCCGCGGCGATTACCGCCCTGCTGCCGTGTGGATGTTGTGTTTGGCTAGGCATCCCCTTCGGCATCTGGGCGCTCGTTGTGATGTCGGATCCGGCGGTGAAGAATTCGTTTCACTAGCGGAGGTAGGTCATTTTCGCCGAAAGTCAATGACGGGTTTTTACTCCCGCTAGCAATTGGCGTGCGGCAGTCTTGTCGAGTCTCGTGCGATTGCTATAGTCCGACGGGCTGATCATTACATCAAGGACGATGCATGACTTGCAATCATTTTGGAGGCTATCTTGTCGCAGCTATTGTTGGTTGTTCGGTTTCCCCGTTCGTGGCAAGCGGCCAAACTGAATCACCACGAAACGCTTTCGACAAGGAATCGGCGGCAACCTCGCGCTGGAATTCGCTACCGCCCAATCAGGGCGTTCACTTCGAAGGCGGAAATCCGTCAGAGTACGTCTTTGCTTCCGAGTTGCCCGCCGCAAACGCCGAAAACGATGGGCCACCGCTGGATCTGAAGAGTCTTCTAAGACCTCAGTTGGATATTTTCTCGGAGTGGCAACCCGCGGCCGACGGGTTGGCGATGGGTTCCCACGACTTGTCAATTCGAATGCCCGTTTATCCCGTCTTTGGTCCGCCGCCGCCGTTGATCACCGGTGGATATTCGTTTACACAAATCGCTGCTCCCGCCGTATTGGATCTGCCTGCCAGTCTGCACGAGTTCTCGTTCGGCCTGGCTTGGATGCGTCCAATCAATGAAGAGTGGATGGGGCGAGTCATGACCAGCGGTGCCTTCGCGTCGGACCTAGATAACACCGGCAGCGATGCGTGGCAAGTTCGAGCGGGCGGGTTCGTCATCTATCGTCCGAATCAGCAGTGGAGTTTTGCGTTCGGCGCGCTGGCCACGGGGCGAGACGACTTGCCAGTCCTGCCAGCCGCCGGCGCAATTTGGGAATCGACGCGCGGACTCAGGGTCAACCTGATGATGCCCAATCCGAGAATTGCCCTGCTGTTGGCCGAGACTCAGAAACGCCAATACTGGGGTTACCTGGGTGGCGGGATTTCAGGAGGGACCTGGGCTTATGATCGCGCCAGTGGATTGGGAGATCGCCTGAGTTACCGTGAATGGCGATTAGTTCTAGGATGGGAATCGAAGCATCCTCAACCACCGGGGACTTTCCGGCCCAGCGGCACCAGAATCAACTCCGAGATCGGTTGCGTTCTGGGACGAAAGTTTGAGTTTGACAGCATGTCGCCGGCCATCTCAGCAGACGACACCCTGCTTTTTCGGATGGGAATTGGCTTCTGATTCGAGTGTCTCCCAGGTCTTCGCCTAGAAGACCGTCGCGATTCCGCGGATGACGATCAATTAGTGTGATTTGCGAATCGAGGCGACGCGAGCGAGTCGCTACAATGAAACCCTTCGCACACTTTCCGAACGTAGACAATGCCCAAGTACCCATTCATAGAATATCAACAGACACGGCTGTCGCCAGATGACAGTTTGCGTCGTGCGCGTGAGTTGCATGACCTCCTGGCCGCGCGACGCTCGGTGCGGGATTTTTCTTCCGATCCGGTGCCTCGCGAATTGATCGAATTGGCGATCGCCACCGCCTCGACCGCGCCTTCGGGCGCTCATCGGCAACCCTGGCGATTTGTTGCAGTTGGCGATCCCGATGTGAAGCGACGTATCCGCCAGGAAGCAGAACAAGAGGAGCGGATGTCCTACGAAGGGGGACGCATGCCGCCCGAATGGCTCGAAGCACTCGCTCCCTTGGGTACCGATTGGCACAAGCCGTATCTGGAAACCGTGCCCTGGATTGTCGTGGTCTTTGAAGAAGTCCACGGATTGAACACTGACGGAACTCGCCGAAAAAACTATTACGTCAAAGAAAGTGTTGGAATTGCTTGTGGGTTGTTCATTACGGCGTTGCACAACATGGGGCTGGCGACGCTGACACATACGCCGAGCCCCATGGGGTTCTTGTCGAACATTCTGAAACGGCCCGAAAATGAAAAGCCATTCATTCTATTTCCTGTCGGCTATCCCGCCACCGACGCCACGGTTCCCGATCTTCGCCGCAAGCCGCTTGATGACGTGGCCGTGTGGTACTAAGAGCGAGCCCACGCCCCAGCCTGTTCACTGAATAGCTCTATTTTGTTTCCTTCTCGTGTTGGCAGACGCGATCAAGCTGAGCGCCCAACTGACGGGCTGTCTTATAGCCGGTGATTCTTTGAATGATCTTTAGGTCGTGCGAAACAATCACGGTCGTGGGCAACGAACGCACACCGACTGCTTTGACGAATTGCTTATTTTGATCGGCGTCGACGACGACTGGAATAAAGCACTGGTTGACGTGGTCGGCGATCTCGCGGTTGCTGTACGTTTCCTTGGTCATCTTCTTGCAGTAAACACACCATGGAGCGCCAACCTTAACGAGCATCGGCATTTTCAGCGCTTGGGCGGTTTCCGCGGCCCGGCGCAGGTCCGTTTGCCAAGCGACTTGTCTTACTTGGGCATCTTCCGCCATCGCTTTGCCGACGGCGGTGAAAAAAAGCAGGCCGGCGAGTAATGCAACAAGTGTTGAAACAGAGGTTCGGCGATTCATGACTTGAATCCTTTCAAGTAGGCGGGAATGAGTCGGGGCGGCTCTTGGTCCGTTGTAATATTTGAATCGGACGGACGGGGTCTTCGCGTGTGTGGCGCGGATAACATTGGGAAAAGAAAAGGACTGTATCAGTGGGATCGGACTTTGGAGCCGTCCAAGTCGAGGGAATTAACTCACCCTGACGCGGTCCATTAGCACCCACCCATGTCAAAGTTTGCGCGAGTAGATTAACCGTCACAACCCGTCAGAGTTGCCTAGCAGCCCTGTTGAGGAAGTAACCCGACGCAGAGATAGCAACTGGCCGGGGCTATCTGGCGACCGAAGTCCAGCCCGAACTATCGTAGTCGTGCTTGTTGGTCGGCTGAGCGCTCTCGACGCTAACCGGAATAACGCGCGGTCCTGATCGTGGCGTCGGTTGGTCGACCGCCGGCAAGCCTTTATATACTCTGCCCGGATGCAGCAGCAGCGGCCCTTCGATTTCCGTCGTGACCACTTGATCGACGAAGGAAGTGTCACTATCTAGCGACGAACAACAGTCGAGCTGGCACGGATCAACAGGACAACACTGAACGGGTGGGCAACAGTTGGGCACACATTGAACGGGTGGACAGTAATAGGGCGCGGGCACGGGGGTGGGGATGACTTGAACCGGCGCGGGCGCGAATTGGTAGGGGGCGACTTGGTAAGGCGCGGGAGCGACTTGGTACGGTGCCGCCGCCACGGGCATCGGGCGGGGGGCGAAGAGCCGGCGAAGCCAAGGAAAAAGCGGGCGGGGACCCGACGTTGATGGAAGGGCGATTCGTGGCGGAACCGTTACCAAACCAACCGTTGGAAATTCTGCCCGTCCGGGTCGGGTTGCTGGCGCGGCGGGGGCGACAGCCGGAGCAAAAGGGGCGACCGGCTGTTGAGCGATCGCCGCGCTGAAATTGCCAAGCCAACCGAATGTCAACACGAAACAGATTTTGGTAGTGTTGCTAATCACGACGCGTCCTTCGTAAAAGCAGAGCTTGAGGGGCGTACAGTAGCAGGCCGCACGGGCCCTGTACATTTCAAAGAATAGGTCGAAATTTGTACAGCGACCGAAAAATCGGAGACGATTGACTGTTGTGATTACGCGGAGGATGAGGAATTTGACGCGACCGGGGCTCATTCGCCAAGCACGTAGGCAAAAACCAGCGGCGCGACGATCGACGCGTCGGAATTGATCATGAACTTGGGAGCGGATTGGTCCAGCTTGTACCAGGTGATTTTTTCATTGGGGACCGCTCCCGAATAGGATCCATAGGAAGTGGTCGAATCGGAAATCTGTGCGAAGTATTGCCACGGCCGGCACTCACGTTTCAGGTCTTGAATGATCAAGGGCACGGCGCAGATCGCGAAGTCGCCCGCAATCCCGCCGCCAATCTGAAAGAATCCGATGGGCGCTTCGCGGTCGGTATCCAGATACCAGCGGACTAGATGTTCCATCTGCTCGGTGCCCGTGCGAACCACGCCATGACTACCGACCTCGCCTTGCATCACGCGAGCCGCGAGTACATTCCCAAGCGTCGAGTCTTCAAAACCGGGGGCATAAATCGGAATCCCCATCTCCCGCGCGGCGTAAACCCAGGAGTGTTCGAGCGGCACTTGGCAATGCGGCTGAATTTTTTCTTCGTCGAACAACCGAAAGAAGTACTCGTGAGGAAACCAAGATTCACCCTTCTTCGCCGATTCGGACCAGTAGCTGATCAATTGCCCTTCAATGTGGCGCATGACCGTTTCGGGAATGCATGTGTCGGTGACTCGATTGAAACCCTGATCCCGAAGTTGCACCTCCTCTTCCGGTGACAAGTCCCGATAATGCGGAACCATCTTGTACTCATCATGCGCAACCAGGTTGAAAATGTCCTCTTCAAGATTGGCGGCCGTGCAAGAAATCGCGTGAACTTTGCCAGCGCGAATCATCTTCGCCAAAGAGATTCCCAGTTCCGCCGTACTCATCGCTCCGGCCATCGCCAGCAGCATCTTGCCGCCTGACTCCAGGTGACGCCGGTACGCCTGAGCCGCCTCAAGCGTCTCGCGGGCGTTGAAGTGGCGAAAGTTCTCTTCCAAAAACTTGGATACGGACATGGCATTTTTCGCTCAATAGACTTATGCGGCAGCGGTTGAGTGACCGGGCCCGCGCGAAGCGAATCCCCGTCCGCGCTGAGGGATTGCTACGCTGAACGCCCGTCACGCCAAGCTGAATTCTTAGCGATGCACTTGCGAGGTAACGTCTCGGACGGATGCAAGCCTATTCCATTTGGCAACTGAGTCCGCCCGCGGCCGGAACATAGCTCGCGCGTGTGTAGTCCATCACCATGCGGTGGGCGCTGAACCGCCAAGCCAGCGAACCGATTGAGTTCATCATCATCTTGATCCACGCTTGCGGCAGCCCGTCGACATCTCGGTCGTAGTAGATAGGGATCACTTCTTGCTCCAGCGTATCAAAAAGTGACTGTGCGTCGCGCTGGTCAGTAATCTCGTCGTCGACATGTTGCGTTCCCTTGCCTATGGCGAATCCGTTCGAGCCATTATAAGCTTCCGCCCACCAGCCATCGAGAATCGACAGATTCAAACCGCCGTTGAGGACGACCTTTTGTCCACTCGTTCCCGATGCCTCCAAGGGCCGGCGCGGATTGTTCAGCCACACATCAACACCCTGAATCATGTGGCGGCAGACGTTAATGTCGTAATCTTCGATGAACACAACGCGACCACGAAAGCACTCTTCGTGGCGCAAATTGGCAATCGTGCGGATCAGCTCTTTGCCCGGTTCGTCCTTGGGATGCGCCTTGCCCGAGAAGACAAACTGAATGGGGCGCTCGCTGTCCTGCAGCAGCCGGCAGACACGGTCCAAGTCACTGAGAATCAGGTTGGCTCGCTTATAGGTTGCAAAGCGGCGCCCAAAGCCGATCGTGAGCACATTGGGGTCCAACATGCTTCGCGCGGCCTCGACCGCTTCGTCGCTCTCTCCGCGACGGCGGCATTGGCGGCTGAGGCGGCGGCGCACAAACGAGAGCAACAGGTTCTTCAGGGTATTGTGCGTTTCCCACACTTCGCCCGGGTCGCACGAATGAATGTATTGCCATACTTCCGGCTCGCCCATCCGGTCGATCCACTCGGCGGGAAAGTGGCGGTCGTACAGTTGCCGCATCTGATGGGCCAGCCAACTGGGAACGTGGACGCCATTGGTGATATGGCCGATGGGGATTTCTTCTTCGACACGCCACGGCCACAAGTGGGCCCACATTCGGCGGCTGACGTGGCCATGCAAAGAACTGACGGCGTTGGCGCGTCGCGACAACTTGAGGCCCAAGACAGTCATGCAAAATGTTTCGTGATGATTCTGCGGCTCGACCCGGCCCAAGCCCATCAATTGGTCGTAAGTTATTCCCAGGTCGTCACGTAGCGGCCCCAGATGGGCTTCGACAACCTCGCAATGAAATCGATCGTGCCCGGCGGGAACCGGCGTGTGGGTGGTGAACACCGTATGCTGGGCCACTTCGCGCAGCGCGTCGTCGAACGTCATCCCGTCGTCGTGCATTCGTTGACGGATCACTTCCAAAGGACCAAAAGCGCTGTGGCCCTCGTTGAGGTGGTACACGCCGGGCGTAATACCAAGTTTGCGCAGAGCCTTGACGCCACCGACGCCAAGCACTAACTCTTGGCGGATCCGAGTAAACTCGTCGCCGCCGTACAGTGTGCTAGTGAGTTCGCGATCCTGCGGACTATTCCCTTCCACATCGCAATCCAGCAAGTACAACTGGATACGGCCCACATTCATGAGCCAAACTTTGGCCTGCAGATCGCCGTCACGGGTGTTGATGCTGATCGCGATCGGCTCGCCAGTGGGCGACAGGGCCGGCTGAATCGGCAAGTTGTCGACTCTTGTTTCTTGATACTCTTCGTTTTGGTAGGCGTCCTCGTCCAGGTGTTGGCGAAAATATCCCTGCGAGTAAAACAGGCCGACCGCCACCAGGGGAACGCCCAAACCGCTGGCACTCTTCACATGGTCGCCGGACAAGACGCCCAAACCGCCCGAATAGATCGGCAGCGACTCATGAATGCCGAACTCAGCCGAAAAATAAGCCACTGGTTTGGCACCCAACACGCCGGCATGCGTGGCCGACCAGGTTTGCTTTTTCGCCAGATACTCTTTCAAACGCCGATAGGCGTGATTGATGCGACTATAGAGTACCATTTCCGAGGCCCGCTGATCGAGCCTCAACGGAGTGAATTCCTTCAGCAGCGCAATTGGGTTGTGATCCAACTGCCGCCAGCGAATCGGATCCAGATCGCGGAACAGATTGATAACTTCGGGATGCCAAGTCCACCAAAGATTTCCGGCCAGCGCCATGCACTTGTCATAAAATGCTTGAGCGTCCGGAGCATGGCCAACCCCAGAGAGCGGTTGTGGTAGATCCATCGTATCCGTGTCGCTCATTTGTAGAATCTTTCCAGGCAATGAGAATTGCCTATTTTAACTCCATAAAAAGTTCAACGGTTGTGGTAATCCGCCAGAGGGTTTGTTGTCAAGTGGTATGGGGGCCGGCTTGGCCACCAGATTGTACGACAGTTCGCTGAAACGGCCCAGTTTCGGATTAGTCGTCGTCAGGTCTTTTTGGTTTTTGAGCTAATAAAGCCGTTAGTAAGCGGAGTTGACCGACGAACGGAACGTGGGCTGAATCGAGTACTCGCTCAAGGTCGAAACTAGGGCCACCTTCCGCACCTTCCCGGAATGTTTTCCTGCGGAATCGGATCCTTCTCGTGGGTCCTGGGCACCCGAATGGACGCGCTTGCCGCTCGGCAGCGAATCGTGCAACCGATATACTTACTAGTGGGCATGTAGGCGACCCAAGAGGGGGCCCGATCGGCAACTAGATCCATGACCATTTCCGACGAACAATTTCGCCGCGAGATACTTCAGTATCGCTTACTCAAAGAGGCCGACCTGCTGGCTGCCGAGCAGGATCCGCCGGACGGCGAATCGCTGACAGTCGACCAACTCGCCAGTCGATTGGTGGACCGTGGTTTGCTCACTCAGTTCCAGGTCGACCAAGTACTCGCGGGCCAGGCCAGCGGGCTGCAATTGGGCGAATACACGATCTTGGATTGCATTGGCCAAGGCGGGATGGGCACCGTCTTCAAAGCGACGCATCGTCTGATGAAGCGCGATGTGGCGATCAAGCGGTTATCCGCCGAACTGCTGGTGGACGCTGAAGCCGTGCGGCGATTTTATCGTGAGGTCGAAACGGTCGCCAAGTTGAGCCACCCTTATATCGTGGCTGCCTACGATACTCGTGAGCAAGACGGAGAGTACTACCTCGTCATGGAGTACGTCGACGGGCAAGACTTGGCATCGCGGATCAAGCAAGATGGGCCGATGTCGATTGCCCAGGCGGTCCATTGTGTTTCGCAGGCCGCGGACGGACTGCGGTATGCTCACGAAAAGGGAGTCATCCACCGGGACATCAAGCCTTCCAACTTGTTGTTGAGCAGCGACGGACAGATCAAAGTGCTTGATCTCGGGTTGGCACGGCTGAGCGACTTTTCCATGGGAGACGAAGCGGGCACGATGGCGGCGTCCCTGACGAATACGAATCAGATCATGGGCACGGTCGACTACATGAGTCCCGAGCAAGCAGAAGACACGCGCACCGCCGATCAGCGTGCCGACATTTATAGCTTGGGATGCACGCTCTACACGCTGCTGACGGGCGCGGCCCCCTACTCCCAAGATACGTTGATGAAGAAACTGTTGGCCCACCGCGAGGCCGACCTACCGTCGCTGCAATCGCAGCTAGGGTCCGCGGCTGACCAGATTGAACCCGTCCTTCAAAAAATGATCGCCAAGCGCGTTGAGGACCGCTTTCAATCGATGAGCGACGTGATTGACGCTTTACGACAGTTTGCCGGGGAGGGTGACGAGTCGGTCATGCTCCAGTGGCACCGGAAAAGATCCGATGCCTTCGAACCGACTAGAATGATCAGCAAACAGGCGACGGGTCTCGACCAATTGGCCGCCTCGCCGGCGGATGACTCCGATTCCAAACTCGGCGCGGCCGATCAGCGGCTTTCCGGCAGTACAAAGGCCCGGTGGATCGTCGCCTCCGTGCTGCTGGTTCCCTTGGTTGTCGTGCTGTTGGGATATGCGTTCTGGAAGGGGCCGGCAACGGATCCTCAAGAGGTCGAGGAAGAGGATCCGGGGGCGATTTCCATTGCCGATCTGATAGAACAGGTCGAACCGTCCATCGTGCGCGTGAATGTCTGGGGCCGAAATATGACGGGTCACGGCAGCGGCTTCGTGTTGGATCGCGACGGT
>JAJDEH010000421.1 GCA_029259935.1 Planctomycetota bacterium | reverse complement strand
ACGGACTGAGTGCCGACGAGGTAAGCCGCGAATCGGGCATGTCCACCAACGCCGTGTTTATCGCCAAATCGCGTGTCATGTCCGCTCTGCGCCAGCGAGGTCGCGGGTTGATTGACTGATTTTCTGTTGTACGACGATTCTCTGAAGCCGGCGACGAACTCGAATTCGCGTCGTACAATGTGTTTTCCGCAATTATTCTCTACTAGTCCCATAAATTGCTCGTCTTTGAAAGGTCTCGCCGCGACCAGCCATCTAATCCATTACCACGGAAAAGAAGCTGCACTTACTTACCGACCAAGTGGTCCATGAACGAAGCAAGTATCACACACCCGAATCGCGGACAATTGGAGTCGTTTGTTCATGGCACGTTGAGCGAGGATGAGCGGCAACAAATTGAAAATCACGTTGCTAAGTGCGATTCGTGCTGCGACATTTTGCGGTCGGTGCCTCACGATCCGCTGGTCCAGCGGCTGCGCGGCCCGGATACGGCGAACTCGGCCAGCCAAACGCAAGGCATGCCGCTGCCGCCGACGAATTCTGAGAATCAGGATGCGAGCGACAATGGAGTCCCCCGCGAACTGCTAGATTTTCCTCGTTATCAGATCATCCGGCAGCTTGGCGTAGGCGGCATGGGAGTGGTCTACCAAGCCCACCATCGTTTGATGGACCGCCCCGTCGCGCTGAAGGTCATTAACGCCCAACTGGTCAACAGCGATGTGGCCATCGAACGATTCCACCTCGAAGTGAGAGCGGCCGCTAGGCTGTCGCACCGCAACATCGTAACCGCGTTCGATGCGGACCAGGCCGGTGCCCTTCACTTTTTGGTGATGGAATTTGTCGAGGGGACCAGTCTCTGGGATCTCGTCCAGCAACGCGGCAAGCTCTCCGTGGTGGCTGCCTGCAACTACGTGATGCAGGCCGGTCAGGGACTTCAGCACGCTTTCGAACAAGGTATGGTCCACCGCGACATCAAGCCCCACAACTTGATGCGCACGTCGAAGGGAACGCTCAAGATCCTCGACTTCGGTTTGGCTCGATTCGCTAGTCAGCAGAATGCTCCGCCCGACCAGACGGGGCTCACTCAAGACAACGCAACGTTGGGCACGCCCGACTTCATTGCGCCGGAACAAGCTCGCGATGCCCGTCGGGCCGACATTCGCGCGGATATCTACAGTCTAGGATGCACGCTCTATTTTCTGCTCGCCGGCCGCGTTCCGTTTCCGTCGGGCACGGCGATCGAAAAAGTGATGTCGCATTGCCAGCAAGAACCGACGCCTCTTTCGCAACTGCGCAGCGACCTGCCCGAGGAGGTGATCCGCATTGTGCAGCGCATGACGTGCAAAGACCCCGCGGAACGATTCAAACACCGTCCGAAGTTGTTGCAGCGTTGAAGCCATTCGTCAAGCCCGCTGAGCGCGCCGCGATCGACGCAACCGTAGGAACGGCCGATCAACAGCCATCAGGTCAAGATACCCACATCGAGGCGCTCCCCACGCTCTCACCGCTCGAACCTGATCCGTTCCAGGATCAGCAACTGGATCTGCAATCGCCCGGACTTCCAGCGACCCCATGGACGCGTCCGCGGCAAGCCCCGAATCGGCGGGGACATGGCACTACTGTCGGCGGGTCGAACCATGACAGCCCATCAAAGTTGGCTTAATCTAACTGAAGGACCAAATCATGAAACGGTCAAGTTGTCCCTGCGGGGTCCTTTGTGCGGCGTTGCTCATCACGACCGGTTGCCAGCAAACTCACAAAGACGTTCCTGAGAAGACCATCGATGTCGACGCCGGTGGTCACAACCTACATATGTTGATTGTTGGCGAAAGCGGCCCCACAGTCGTACTGGAATCTGGTTTCGGAGGCGGAATCGGATGGGAGCAGGTTCGCCAAGAAGTTGGGCGTTTCGCTCGCGTTGTGACCTACGATCGCGGGGGCTTCGGGGCGTCAGAGCGTGGACCGAAGCCACGCACAGCACGACAGATTGCGGTCGAACTTCGCACCGCACTCGGCAATGCCGGTCTGTCTCCGCCGTACATACTTGTCGGTCATTCGTTAGGTGGCCCCTACGTGCGTGTATTCGCCGCAACTTATCCCGATGAAGTTGCCGGACTCGTTCTCGTGGACCCGTTGCACATCAAGACCTACGAATCGATGGAGGAAATCCAGTCGTGGTTTAATGAACACTGTCGGCAAGATTGGGATACGGTGAATGCGTACTGTCATCAAGTGCCTGAGGAAATGAGTGCTATGGCCTGGGTGCGAGGATTGGAGCAAAAACACATGGCGCAATTCTTGGAAACTGTTTCGGAACCGAAACGCAGTTCGCTCCGGCGGGAATGGCTGGCGATACTGGCGGCGAATCCGCAGCCTCGGCCAACGGTCAATCCAGCTGCTTCGCTCTATGACGAGGCTGCGGCCTGTGCAGAAACTTTCAAGCAAGCCAATGCAGACACTTTGCCGAACATTCCCATCATCCTTCTGGCCGCCCCGGGACGCATTTCGCCGTTGTATGCGGCGAAGAATATGCTCGACCCCGAATTGCGAACCCTTCAGAAGGTTGAAGAACGGCGGCATTTGGATGATTACCGCCAATGGGTCGACGCCAATCCCGGAGTCAAACTGGTCGTGGCATATAAATGCGGCCACAATATTCAGCTGGATAATCCTGCACTCGTAATTGCCGCCATCCAGGAAGTTGCCGACCCGCTCCTTTCATCCAGAAAAGCCCGTCGTTGAGTATCTACGAGAAATCTACGAGGCGAGGCTGCCCCCGAAGTCTGCCCAGTCGGCTCCAATCACTCGATTCTAACTTGCATCGGCTTCATCGGCCGATGCTAATTAGCGCGTCATCGCAATACCAGAGGTTGGTCCGATCGCTCTTGCCGAATCGTGTAATTGCGGGCAGTAGATGCTTGATCTCGCCGAGTTTATTACAGGGTGGGACAACCTCCCGCGCGCAAGATTATTGACCCCCTCTGCTGGAATCCCGGTTCGATGGACCCGCCCAAACCGCACAATTTGAAGTTACGTTGGTGGATGCCACCTCTGCAGGTTGGCCGATTGAGGAGGATTGGACCCGGCAGCACGGGCGCTGTGTCAGCGATACGAGGAATTGGCGGGGCGACGTGTACGAGCTGCCATCGAATCGTATACCACCTGACGTTAGCCCGGCATCTCGCCATCAGTACCAGAATTCCAGAACGGCGCGCGACAGCAGAGACCATCTTGGACATCCGCGAACAAAGATTGAATCTACGGCGCGTGATCTGAACCAGAGTGCCAAGTCGTCACGTTGCATCACTCCGTTTAAGCCTTCGGTTCCGTAGGCCGACAATTGCGCCGGGTGAGTCTGCAGCTGAGCGGAATTCGTTCGACGATGTGGTTCTGGTCGGCGGGCTGCGTGGTGCCATCGAACGGCTGAATCCGGCCACCCAGCAGGAAGCACGGGAGGACGCATTACGAATTCCCCGGTAGGAGTACAGTTTGATTCTCCTCATGCGGTCCGCCAACTTCGCGATGATTTTTGATCATCCCAACTCGTACACTTTGGCCGGCGTCCGGTAGCCCAACGACGAGTGCAAACGCTCGTGGCAATCATAGCGAAAGTAATTCGCCAGCCCCGATTCCAACGCCGACACCGATACGTACTTCCTTCTAGTAAATGTCTTCGTACTTCACGATCCGTCCGCTGGGGATTTAATTGCTGGCACTCACCGGCCGACGATCCGATTTCGTAGTTGTTGGGCGTCGGTTGTTGAAGCAATTGATCTTCAGTCATGTTCGAGGGGTGCCGATACCGGAAATGAGGGCAGTGCGAATCAGGTAAGAAGTTACTTTCCCCACCCTCATTATCCGCAGTCTTTACCTGGTTTGCCGTGGGCTTGCCTCACCGTCGACCGAGATCATCATGTTTTGTACCATTCGACCAATCTCGTTTTTTCTCGCCGTGGCGGGAATGGTCTGCGGTTTGACTTCGTC
>JAJDEH010000043.1 GCA_029259935.1 Planctomycetota bacterium | reverse complement strand
CGCTCTTGATCCTTGCGTTCTGCACGACGAAGCGAGTCGATCGTCCAAACATGCGTGGGGTTGGCGGCTAACCAAAGGTCCGGAAGATATCCGTCCAACTCGTCGCTCGTTACCGGCTCATGCGCGTGCGATTGAGTGAAGGCTTCGCCGCCGCGATGATGTGGCAACCGTGTGAACAACTCACGCAGCCAGGCAAACGGTTCCACCCCGTTGGCCTTCGCGCTGCTGACCAAGGAGTACATCACCGCCGCGCCGCGGCCGCCTCGTGGGCTGCCGACAAATAAATAGTTCTTGCGGCCGATCGCCGGGACCTTCACCAAGCGTTCGGCGACGTTGTTGTCAAACGACAAGTAACCCTCACGCGTGTAGCGGCACAGTGCGGACCATTGATTCAGTGTGTAGGTAAACGCCGCGCGGATCGGACTCTTGGGAAGGATTCGCTGGTCTTCGCGTTCACCATCAAGCCATGCCTTGAACTCCGCCAGGATCGGCACGGCGTGCTCCTGGCGGCCGCTGGCCACGGCCTCAAAGTCGCGTTCGCCTTGGAGGTTCTGGCGCGGAAAGGCTTCGCGAAGTTGCGATTCGATTTGACTCAACCGAGCGATGAAGCCCAACGCGGTGTTCGCGCGAAGCGGGTCGTTGTCGATCGCTTGGTGCCAGTAACGGCGGGCGTGAATCCAACAAGCGACTTCGTGGACCGAAACGCCCGCAAAGATGCAATCGTAGCCCGAGTAAGCATCGGCTTGCAGATAGCCTTGGAATCCTTCCAGGAACTTCAACGGTCCGTCGCGCGCGCGGCTGAGCGTGAAATCATAGACGGCGTAAGGATGCAGCCAATCGCCCAGGTAGGGCCAGAACTTGCAGGTCCGCGTCGTGCCGCTTCCGGGCTCGAGCATCTTGATGGACGTGTCGTCGGTGTGGATCACTTTCGACTGAAGCAGCAAGTGCTTCATGCGATCGACCAGCGGCAGCGCCAACTCGGCCAGCTTCGCTTGCCAGCCGCAGATCGTACTGCGGCGGATGGTCATGCCCATTCGCGAGTGAATGTCTTCTTGCCGATACAACGGCTGATGGTCGCCAAACTTGCTCAGCACCGTATGAGCACAGAGACCTGGAGCGGGCAGGCCCTTCTCGATAGGTTGCGGCGGCTTGTCGGCGATCGCGACGTGCTCTTGGCATGAGCGACAAGCGTACTTCACACGATCATGTTGCAGGACCTTCAACCGCGCCGGAATCAGTTCCAATTGCTCGCTGCTCTCCACGCCGATCTCCTGGCGCGGTTCGCCACAGCAGGGACAAGTTCGCTCGGTGTCGGAGAGTTCATGGCGAAGGATCTCGCGCGGCAGGTGAGCGGGTAGCTTGCCCTTGCGGCCGCCTGACTTGGGGCGACGCTTGCCTCGCGGAGCGTCCTGGAGCAAGTCGTCTTCCGGAGCGCCTTGCTCCAGTTGCTCGGCGATCTCCTGGAGTTCCCGCAGCGAGAACAGCAGCAACTGATCGGGGTCGATGCGTTCTTGCCGCGAGCCTCGAATGCGTTGCAAGAGGAGTTTAATCTGATGCTCCAGCGAGGCAACTTGGCGCTGCTTCTCGTCGAGCGTCTGCGTGAACTGCGCGGCGACGGCTTCGTGTTGGGATTGCGTCTGCTGGAACGCGTGGTTGGCTTGCGCGAGTTGCGTCTGCGATTCAGTCAACTCCGATTGCGATTGAGCCAGCAACCTCCTGAGTTGTTTGTTTTCGCTTTGCAGTTCCTTGGCGTTCATGCGCGTTGTTACGCACGAAGCTCGGTCACGGTTCTTGTTCGCGTACACATTTTCGCGATTTGCAAAAAAGAAAACGCTTGCAACAACTGGAGGCCGTCGCAAGCGTGTTTCAGCGCGTCGCAAGTCGGCTGGATTCAACTAGCGATGCAGTATCGCTTGCGCCTGCGGACGTTGCTGTAGTCGATGCCGCGCAGCAACATGGTCAGTTCCTCGCAGCGAATCTCGGCCGACTTGTGATCGTCCGCGACGCGCGGCATTTGAAACGTCCCTTGTTCCAATCGCTTGTACCAAATTGCCAGGCCGTCGCCGTCCCAGTAAAGAATCTTCAATTTGTCGCGACGACGATTCACGAACAAAAACAAATGCCCCGAGAGCGGATCTTGCTCGAGCACGCCCAAGACGGCTCCTTGCAGGCCGTCAAATCCCTTGCGCATGTCGGTGGCGCCGGCGGCGACAAAGATGCGCGTCCCCGTGGCGATGCTCAACATGACGCGGCTCCTTCGGGCCCGCAGCGGGCGAGGACGTCCAGCAACCGCGAAAGGGTCTCGGGCGTCGTGTCGCGATCGAACCGCAACGTAAAGCCGCCAGGCGTGCCAATCTCAAGCAGCCTGTTCGACGGAGGATCGAGTCGCGCCTCGTTTTCACACGTCGCCCCAACGACAGCGACGGGAATCAAACGGCCGCCGTTGATTGCCGAATCCGTGGCCTGCTCATCACGGCTTCGAAATCTCCTTCGCCAGGAATAAAACGAAGGCTCCGAGATAGCTTCCCGCTGACAGAACTTCCGCACGTTCAAGCCGCTCCGCCGCTGATCGTCCAGCACCAACCTCCAAAACTCCTCTCTCTCAACCGACCGTTTCGATCTCGCCATCGCAAAGCTCCCAAGTTCGAGGAAACGAAATCCTCTAACCTAACCCACAAAGCAAGATGTACTTCACCATCCGCTCACCTTGCAACCGCTTGTTCTGTTCTGTTTTCCATGCGACCATTTTCTGATGTGCCCAAATGGTTCCCTGGTGCTGACGATTGGACGCAGCAGCGGCCAAGAATAAGGTGTCACCAATCGAGAGGCTCCAAATCGTCTGGATCAATATCATCGTAATAATCGATCGGCCTCTCGAGGCCTTCCCAATCTCTCGTTAAGTCATAGATCTTGAGCGGCAGCCAATAACGCCGATCAAATTGCTTTAGTTCGCGTTCCTGTTCTGCCACCCACTGGGCATCCGGCGGCGCGATCGCTCCATCTGATCTGACTATTCCTGGTACTGGGATTGCTAAAAGATCGCGGTGATCGTCTAGCTCTCGCCCCCACTGTCGACAGCGCAAGAACAAGACAGTCAGCAATCCAAGCAGTGCCACGACAATTGCAAACGTGCGCAGGCTAAATTGCCACCAGCGTTTTCGTTTGGGGTCTCTATTTGCTTTGTGTCTGGACACTGCTTTTGATCTTTTCGATGGTCATACCGTCCAAGCAGCCCATCCTAGCAGTATGTTCGCTGTCGTGGGACAAGAACCAGGCGTCATGAAAAGTGAATCCGCCATTCCGACTAGATGTGTACGAAACAGATCAAACTAGCCCACTACCGAATCGCCTTGAACTTTGGGCAACGCGCCATCATTTGGTAAACTGATTCTCATGCATGGCCGGTTTGGTGTCGCAACCAGCGGCGACGGCTGTGCGAACCCGTTGTCCGCTCGCGATCAATTGTCGAATCCCTACGAATCGCCGAAAACGCAGCCAGAAACGACTCCGTTCTTTACTCGTCGCCGCGTGTTTTGGTTCGGCATCGCATCAATTGTTGCTGCCTTGATGGCGGTTACGGGCAGCCACACATTGTTTGTCGAATGGCGTTTTTACGGCGGCGCGTGGGATACACTCGTATTCATCTTCGACTGCACAGCAGGCATCGCTGTTTTGGCCGGCATCATCGCGCTAACCGTATGCGGAGTACTCCAGCCGCAAACATAGATTATTTGCTAGTCGCGGCGCGATCACCTTCGGCGTGATACAACCCGCGACCATTTGGTAGAATCAATTGCTGTTCAAAGTCGTCACCGTCGCGGGGCGGTGGCAAATTAATCAAACCGTTAGTTTGGCGCTTTGCGTGTCACAGGCACCACGTCGAACAAACAAACCGATTAAGCGTGCGAAATCAGTGCGTGTCATGTTTTTTCAACAACACGAAGCCGCGATATTTGGTATGCGCATTTTGGTCGTGCTTGCGATCGTTGCGGTAGTCGCATTTGCCATAAATAGTCGATTGGCATTTTTGGTGGGTGGGTTTGGCTGCATATTGGTATTATTTGTTCCCCGACCATTAACCCGAGCTGATTTTTCCCAGTACAAGGACGCCTACCTGCGTTCTCTGATGGATACCCCCGATCATGTACTCTTCTATAGCGCCATTGGTGCCCTCGTCGGGTGTGGTTCAGTGATCCTGCTTCAGTCAATGAGAATATTGTCTAGACCCCAATTCTCGATTCGCAAACTCCTGCTGGTAACGACTGCATTTGCTGTCGGCATTGGAGTCATTCGGTGGTTTAGTTGACGTGCGCATCAACCCGTTGGCCGCATCAAATGCGATTCCGCAGCCTTGTTGCAATCTGGTTATGTTGTGCTGCATTTTTGTCTTGGTCATTCGCAGCTTGGATGTTTCTGCGCGACGATGTCCCACGACCTTTGGCGGCCTTGGTCGTCATGGCTGCCATTGCGACTCTAGTGCTTGTTCGAACTCCACGCGTCGCCGCGAGAGTCGTTGCGGGAATCTTCGGCGGCGGTTGGTTGCTCCATAGCCTTGCACCTCGGGTCGATGGAATTACGGTCCACTCGGGCGTTGATGCTCTCTGGACGAGATGCGGGATGTCGTTCGGCGCAGTAACATGGGCATTAGCAGGTGCATTGCTGTTCTCGATTGTCCTTGTCTTGATTTGTCCCAATTCAAGCCATGCAACAGGACGTACAAGGTGAACAAGACGGCCAACAGCACACGAGCCGCAGAGTTCGGCATCCATGCCGAATCGCCTTGAACTTTGGGCAACGACCCGGCATTTGGTAAACTGAATCTCATGCACGGCATGTATTCTGTCGCAAGCTGCGGCGACGGCTGTGCGGACCCGTTGGGCCCCACTATGACTTCACGTGTTCCCATTGTTCGACAAGTATCTTGGATTGCGCTAGTCCCATTTGCTTTCTATCTTGGACTTTCAATACTCGTCGGAATGCTCGTTTTTCCAATCGGCGGCCCTCTGTTGGGGCTTTTGATTTTCTATCTCCTACTAGTGTGTGTCCGCTTCATTCCTCGTCACCATCGCGCCGCCATTCGATTCGCCAAACAAAAACAATTCGAGCGCGCAATTCAGGAGTACCAACGAAGCCTCGCATTCTTTGAGCGTAATCCTTGGCTTGATCGGTTTCGTTCCGTCGTCATGTTATCTCTGTCTTTGATGAGTTACCGTGAAATGGATTTGTTGGGGGTCGCATTTTGCTACGGCCAAATTGGCGATGGACTGCGGTCGCGCGAGACTTACTCACAGTGTCTGGAAGAGTTTCCAAACAGTGAAATGGCAGCATGCGCGATTCGATTGCTGGATTGGATGCGAGAGCGGAGTGGGGCACAACACTGATTTGCCGCAATGTCCCTTCGGGGTCGGCTTCCTTCTTTCTCAACGCGGGCTCACGTAATAAAATAAATCGTAATTCCAACGTCGCTCGGTTCGTTCACGGCGGCGTCGGATATTTTTATCGTTAGCGGTTCCGGTGCGCTCGCGGATTAACGAGTGTCGATTATGCCATGCGATCCATCGATTTTCTGCTTACTTTCCGCGGAATAGACGTGCCGACGACAAAGATGATTGGCAAGGATGCATGTGGTCTAACTTTCCGACGGTTTGTTGACGGTCGAGAGCAAGACTCTGATCAGATTGTTTTCGCATACGAAGAGGGCATTGTATGGAAGACCACGCTTGTCGACGTCCAACCGGGCAATACCGCGTCTCGCTGCTCAGCAATGATCTCCATTGTTCACAAGACGTCACGATTGACGAGGGCGTCCTATCTGACAGTGTGCTGCGCGTCGAATTCAATCGCGAAGACTGTCGGCGGAAACTATTTCCGGTCGCCCTAGGGCGGCTTTGGTGGCAATTTGCGGAATACCTAACTAATACCGCACTCGAAAGTCATTTCGGCCAGATTGGTCAGCGCCCCGCATCAGATAGATCGTTCTGTTCGACATATCCAAACGCCCCTCTCGTTCAAACCGAGTTTCGTTGTTGTGACAATAGACTGACGAAGTTGGCATATACCGTAAAGTCATGCCACGGCGGGAATGATCAGAGAAGTTGGGTTCGGATCCATGGTAGAGATACACGTCGTGAAGTGAAACTTCACCGGGCCGCAAGGTAATGTCGACGGCTTCTGATTCGTCAAACTCGGTTTCATCCAACTCCAGATTTAGGGCAATGTTGGGCGCTTCACTACGGTTGTGCCTGGCCAGTCGCTTGGATTTGTGTGAGCCAGGGATGACGCGCAAGCAGCCGTTTTTCGTTGTCGACGCATCGATCGCAATCCAGACCGTACAAGTTGCCAGCGGTTCGATTGGCCAGTATTCGCCGTCTTGATGCCAAGGAGTTCGCGTGCCGACTTTTGCAGGTTTGGCAAAGAAGCTGGAATTCCACAACGCGATATCGCTACCAAGGACTTGTTCCACCATGTCTAAAACCTCAGGTCGTCGAGCGACCGTGAGGAACCATGTGTCGTATGCCAACAACGCCGAACAATAGTCACTGAATTCAGGATGACGATTGACCAAGCGAGCGTGAGCCTCACGAATATCGTCAAGAGTTGTCTCGTCCAAGCGGAAATCAGGCGTGACAAACCCGTCGCGATGGTACTGTTCAATTTCCGAGCTGGTTAACATTGTCTTCCTGCGAAAAATCGTTTGCTTTGGGGTTGAACAGGAGGTAACTGAGGGAACGGAGACTAATTCTCTTTCATTGAAAGGATCGATCTTGCTTCCGCTATACTCGCAAGCTGCTGAAATAACTCATGACGTGACAGAGCAATCAGAGACTTCTTCCCTCTGCGGACTCCGTTTGCTCCTGTTCATCATGGCCCAACAGTCCGCATTGTGTCGCATTTGCTGAAGCTAATTCCTACCCGATCCTACGAAGGCGATGAATTCACTTTGCCAGGAGCCCCGGCAGCCAGAGGCTGAATGCCGGAATGAACGTGATTAGAAGCAACGTGATTAGAAGCGGAATCAGAAATGGAACGGTGCCGCGAGTTACTGTTTGGACTGAGCTTCCCGTGACGGAGCTGAGTACGTAAAGCACGAGTCCGACAGGGGGCGTCAGCAGCCCGAGGACCAGGTTGAGAATCATCACGATTCCAAGATGCAGTGGATCGATTCCAAACTCAACGGCGGCCGGTAGGAGCACGGGGACAGTTATCAAAAGCCCTGCAACCGGCTCGAGAATCATTCCAGTGATCAGCAGAACGACGTTGATCAGCAGGAGAAACACGATTGGATTGTCTGTGAACTGCAGCATCGCTTCAGTCACTGCTTGAGGACCTTGTTCACGAGCGATGACCCAGCCGAACAGCCCGGCTGCCGCGACGATCAACATGATCGATCCGGTGGTCGTGGCTGTCTTGATCAGAACTCCGCGGAATGCTTTGAACGACAGTGACCGGTACAAGATGCTTAGAATCAGCACCCACATCACGGCCGCCGCCGCCGCTTCCGTCGGTGTGAAGATCCCGCCAAGAATTCCGCCAAGAATGATGACGGGCGTCAGCAGGACCGGAAGCGCCGAGGTGATCGCCTTGAAGACAGGAATGTCTTGGGCGCTTGCTTCTTCGCGCATCGGGTTTTTGCGAGCATCCCGATAAACGAAGATGCAGAGGATCGACGTCAGCACCAGTGCTGGCAGCACACCCGCGAAGAACAAAGCGCCAACAGAAACGCCGGCGGAGACCGCATAGACAATTGCCGGAATACTTGGGGGCATAATCGGCCCGATTAGCGACGACGCCCCGGTCAGTCCCAGCGCGAATTTTTCATCGTAGCCGCGTTTCTTCATGGCCGGCACCAGGACGGAACCAAGTCCGGCGGCATCGGCGATGGCAGCGCCACTCATCCAAGAAAACATCAGGCTGCTGAAGACGTTTACAAATCCCAAGTTGCCGGGAATCTTTTTGAACAGAGTTAGCAACATCCGAAACAGCCGGTCAGCCAAGCCGCCAGCGTTACTTAGATATCCGGTCATGATGAACAGCGGAACGGCCAGCAGTGGGAATGAATCGACCGACCCGACGGTCTGCTGAAGCGCGACTCCGAGTGTGATGTCCGGCGACCACACGACATAGACAAGACACGGCAACAGCATGCTGATGGCGACCGGCACTCTCAAAAACAAAAGCACCAGCATGGCAATGACCAGTACACCCAGAATCATTCGTTCTGCTCCATTTCCAACTGAAAGGCTTCTTCTTCAACATGGGCTTCACGCGGAATCGGCTTTCCTGTCATCCACACCTGAAGAAGATTCACGAGAGCATGGATTGCCATCAGCAACAGACCCACCATACCCGCTCCGTACCACCAACTCTTGGGAACTCCCAATGCCGGCGATCCCACCTTGCCGACGTACCAGACAAAATTGGCACCGCCGATCAACAGCAACAGGCATGAGGCTGCGACTACCACGTAGCTCAAGCATTCGATAAACAACTTTCCGCGGTCGCCGACTCGAGACGAAATCATGTCGACCGCGATGTGACGACCTTCGGCCATCACGAATGCGGCCGAGATAAATGTCATCCAGATCAACGAGAGCCGTGCGACTTCTTCGCTCCACTGAAACGGAGCGCCGAATACATAGCGTGCGATGACCTGTGCGGCCATCGTGCTCACGATGAGGAAAAGAAACAGGGCCGCAATGGTCTTTTCGCCGAGAACCATCCATCGAACGACGCCATCCAGCGGAAGTGGTTTTTCGCTGGTGGATTCCGCCGCGTCGCTTGCGGGCGGATTGGAATCAACGGATGCGCCGTCGGCTTTCGGGCTCTCTGGACCCGTGTCGTTGTCGGCGTTCATTGACTATCCTCTTCTGACGGTTCCGCGGTGACGCGGTTGTAGACATCGCTGAACTCGAAGCCTTCGGCAAAGTGCTTTCGGCATCGTTCGCGGAAAGCGTCGACGTCAACATCTTCGATGATCTCCATCGTTCCGTCCTCTCGCCATTCTTCGATCAACTTTGTCTCGTCTTTAATCAATCCGTCATAGACCTCGTCACCCAGTTCTTGAATCGACTCCATCAGCGCTTTCTGTTGATCAGCGGTCAGTCGCTTCCATGTGCGTTCGTTGACTAAAACTTGAACGGACGACTGAATGTGCCCTGTCAGATTCAGGCACTTCTGAACTTCATGGAATCCCATCGATTTGATCACGGGAACGGGATTCTCTTGGCCGTCGGCAATTCCCTGCTGCAGTGCAAGATAAACTTCGCTGAACGCAATCGGCATCGGACTTGCGCCCAGGGCTTCTCCCGACGCCTGAAAGATTCGGGCCGCCGGCAATCGCAGACGAAAACTCTCCAGATCGTCTGGATGACGAATGGGCACGTTCGACGTGAGGTGTCGCGAACCATAGGCCCATGTGTCGAGGACGCGCACGTCGTACCTCTTGCGAAGTTCATCCCATTCCGGTGCCAGCTCGTCGCTGCCTGCCATTTCGAGCATATGGTCAAGATCGCGAGATGCAAAAGCAGCATCCAGCACGCCGATCGGCGGATGCCACATGGCGAGGAACGAGGGGCCCGTGATTGCCAGATCCAACTCACCCGCCACCAACTGTTCAAGCAGCTCGGATTCGCTGCCCAGTTGCGACGCCGGATAAACAGTAACGTCCAGGTCGTCCGTTTTCTCACGCAGCCGCTCCGAAAGAAACGCCGTGCCGTACGCATGCGTCGGAGCAGTGACCTCGTAAACATGCGCCATCCGCAACTTCAACGGCTTGTCTGTGGCATCTTCAGATGCGCATCCGCAGAGCAGAACAACCGCCACAAGGAACAGCGGGCAAAACCATCGCATAATCAGAGATTCTTTGTTCATTCAGGAGATTCCACTTGCAACCTGTTGCCACAATCAGAAGTTGAAGTCCGCAAATGGACGTCCCCATACTTTCAAGTGGAAATGGCCGGACCAGCATATCCACTGAATGGTTGACGTGTCAATCAACCACTCGCTCGCCTAACCACGCCCATAATTGAGAATCGACCCTCACTCGACGACCAGGAACGCGTGACGACAGGCTGATCGATCTATCTTCTGTGCGGATCCGGCGTCGCCAATCGCCTGGTGATATCTCGCGGCGTCTTGCTTTGTGCTCTGGTCCCGCTGATCAACTAGCGGCGTGAGTTGTTCGGCAAAGGACGTGGGGTCAACTTCTGCAAAGGCCAGGATCCGGCCACGCAATTCAACAGCCGCGGATTGAACCCAAAAAGGCCTCTGTTGCTCGCTCGACTCCGTCTGTCCGGGGAAGTTACCGCCCAGCCTACAAAAAATGGGAGCCGGCCCATTGTGGACCGGCTCCCAGAGCGTGGTCATTCTCGCTGGTGAGAATTAGTGCTGGGAAGCGGTGGCGTTGTTCCGCTCGTTGGATTCCGCCACTCGGTTTCTTGGATCCACTTTGGCCCGGACCATGATCGCCTGACCCGGGGTCGGCGGAACGAAAATTACGCGCCGCGTCTGGTTGGGTTGGATGGCGGGAAGGTTCAGACTTTTGGTCGTCAGCAGCCGCCGGCTACGCAGATCGTAGATCGCGACCGAGACCGTGTTGTTGGGGGCAATCACAAATCCGCGGTTCGTGACCGGGATGGAAAGTCCCTGGCCGACCGGTTGAATCCGGCCGATCTTGTAATCCACTTTCGGGAGCCCAGGGTTGTTCCGGGGCTTTTGAGCATTGGCGTCTTGCAGGCTGATCACGGCTACGGCCAGGCCGAGCATAATGAATAAAATACGTTTCATCGTTCTTCTCCAGTTAAGCGTTAAAGTCGAGTAGGCCCGACACTTGTCCGGCCAAAAGAGGTAAGGTTGATACCTTAATTGGCGGAGAGAAAACGTATTTGTTACCAGACATTCCAAATAGTCTTTCAGAACTGCTTGCACTCTCGGCGCGCGCGTTGATCCGGATCAGCTTTTGTGATCCGGATCTGAACGCGCGGTTTGCCGATCGGATTAATTCCGTTGCAGACGGTAGCTTCCCAGCAGCCGCGTCAGGCCATCGTCGTCATCCAGCCATCCGTTGATGTTCCACTTCTTGGCTGGTCGTCCAGCCGTTGTGACTTCGACCCAGTCCACTTTCCAGTCAGGGTCGCCGTCGATCCCTCGGCCGTTATCGTGACGCAAGTACAGACCGTTGACCTTTCCCACATCTCGGCCAACGAAGCTCATCGCATCGATTTGGCCTCGTTCAAATGCGTTGCGGAATATCCAAGGATTCAAACAGACGGGTTCGGTCTTAATCCAATTCCCTTTGGCGTCTTGCGACTTATCACCTTGCAAGTTCACAAAGACGTTCGCATCCGTTCCCGTCGCGTGGAGGATTCCATCGTCGGTGGTCTTCACTTTGACGGTATAGACTCGACGGTCCCATGGCCGCAATTGGTTCTCGCGGCGGAGATTGGCGTATCGGAGATACAGATCCCGATCATGCAGCGACTCCAGGAGATCGACGTAGTCCGAAGGGTTGGTCGGATAGGCGACTTCCGTCGTGTAATTGTTGTACAAGGTGCCGAAAGGCTTGACGACCACCGCGCGGGGATCGCGATAAGTGCTGGTGCTAAAGCGGCTCCGCACGGCGTCCGTTAGAAAACCGCTAGGCAGCGTCGGAAACGGAATCGCACCGGCCGGAGTGGCCCACGACAACGCGATCTGGTCCCGATACGTGTCGCCTGCCGAGTTAGGTTGCGTACGGTTCTCGAACGCGTAGGCAGCGAAGTTTGGCGCGGCGTGGTTGAGCCGGCGGACAAAGTTGAGTTCAAACCGATCAATTCTCTTGCCTACCGAAAGGGCCTCCGCCAAACGTGGATGAAGCTGGGCGGCATAGTGCGGAGCACAGAAAGTCACCAATCGGTGTGGTCGGGTATTGTTGACGAATTCCGTATCGTGCATCAATCGATACATGAGGTATCCAGCCAAAGCTCCACCAAGACTGTGACCGGTAACGATGACTGTCTTTCCCCCCGCTCGCTGACGTTCCATTTCTTCGACGATTGCGGGGAAGACGTCGTTGACACCTTGAGCCCATCCGCTGTGCGTAATTACTTTGGGAAATCCTGGATTCAGTTTTCCCAGGCCATTCAAGCCGGCTTCCAAGCCGTCCGCGATTCTCCGCGCCGGATTACGGACCGGATCGAAAGTGATCGTCGTGCCGTTGACGAAGGCTTGAGGAAGGTAGTCTGATACTCCCGGCTTGCCGTTCCCCCTGATATACGGGACGCCGTTCATCTTCCAGTTCGCGTAGGTTTCGCTTCCCCGGAAGGCGACGAACATGGTCGAGTCATCCGACGCGATCAAGTAACTGATTTCGTATTCGCCCGATTTGCGTTGAATATATGCCTGAAAGCTGTCACCCGAGTTGGGGAATAACGCGGGCTGTAGCAAGGAAGGCACGGCATCCCGATCGTCGTTGCACATTTGCGGGCCGTGAAGCCTAATACCGCCACGGACGTGGTCGCCCCTAATGCCATACGTCCCGGCGTGGCTTGAGGTCGCCGCAATGGCGGCGCGAAACGCGACGTTGTCGTTTTCATTGGGGTTGTACATCCCCAATGACGTCCACACGCAACGGGCGCTGGCCGAATCCTCTGGATCGCCCGCCATGATCTTCAGTTCCCGTTGGTACCATTTTCCATCACCGGTGGCGAGAACGGCCCAGCACTGGCCGCCGGCATCTCGAATGACCGACGACATGTTGTTTCCTGATACCCACTTCACTCTGTTCCCGCTGTCTCTTATCGCCAGCGTGCCGTCACTTCGCATCTCGAGATAACCGCCCCGTCCGATGGGATGAGGTTTCGTACTCCAGACCAGTTCCCCGTCACTGGTGCTCAGCACAAGTTTTCCATCTTGTCGTAGTTCCATTTTGAGCGCGCCATCGCTGGAAAGAAGCTGCTGGCCTACATTCAAGCGGCGTCCGGCTAACAGTTTGGTATTGCCGCTTAAATTCTTGAGGACGACCTTATTGGTGGCGTTGGCGTCTCCGGCATAAAGGATGAGTTCTCCGGAATCGAAAACCTCCAAGTGGCATCGCCCGCCCGCTTGCTGGACGGTCTGAAGCTTGGATCCGGTCGTCCAAACGGGACTCCGGTTCGCATCGAAGATGATGAAATTCCCGTCGCCCTGGAGAAAGGCTTGCTTGCCGCCCTTTCCGGAAGTGCGCGACTGCCACTTGACACTATTGGTCGGGAGGTGAAGCAGGTTCAAATTGCCATCGGGGTAGAGGATCAGCACATACTTTCCAGCGGGCGAACTGACCATGTTGTTTGTTCTTAGGGAGACGTTTTGAACCAGTCGGTGTCTGCCGAAAACGCGGAGCAATCTTTTCCGCGGATCCGTTGTGTTTCCGGTATATAAGGAGAAGTGTCCGGTATTGAGAATCATCGCCGAACAGCGTCCGCCCGCTTGCCTAACGATTTCTGACTCGGGGCCGCTTGACCAAACACGGGTCCCCTGAGCATTGAAGAGGGCAAAACTTCCGTCGTTCCGCATGGAGGCTTTCTTGACGCCTCGATCGGCCGTATTCGAACTCCAGATCAGCTTTTTGGTCGGCACATAACTGAGGACCAAGTTTCCGTTCCGTTCAAGCTTCAAAACGTATTCGCGCGAGGGCGACGTAAGCGTGTCGTCAAGTTGCAATTCGCCTCCGGCTGCCAACGTGTTTCCATGGTCGGTCGGTCGACCAGAAGGAGCAGGGTCCGGCGAAGGCGCCTTGACCATTGTCCACGTTGATTTGTTGTTCCAGCGAATCAGTTTGCTGCTCTCGAGCGTACCTCGGACCGTCGCGGTGACGCGGTTTTGGTGACGGTGCGTCATGCTTACCGAGGTTCCGGTCAGTTGTCCACTGGCGGTGGTCCAATACTTGGTGACCTTGTCATTCAGCGCGGTGGCCGTCAGGCGATTTCCTTGCTGCTTGAGTTGGATTTCACCTCCGTTCGTGTCACGCCATTTTCCCGAAAGATTCGTCGTAGTTGGTGTCGCGTCAGGCTTGGGCGGCGAGTTAGAAGGAGCGGACGGAGCTTTGATGTCGAAGTTCTGCCGCGCCTCTTTGCCGAGCGTAATCGTGCGGATGTCGCGACCGTCCTGGCGGACCACATAGACGTGATTCGAAAAACTCGCACCGCCCCGGGTCGTGGCGCCTGGTTGCACGGTTCCGCCCTTGGTCACGCGGCCCTGAAAGTCGACCCAATGCACGGTTACCGGCTTGGTGGTCGAATTCTTGAAGGTCACGGTCACTTTCGTAGTTGACGGTTTGGATCGAGGCGAGGGTTGGCTGGGAGCCTGAGCCCAGATCGGATGTACAACAGCTATTGCCGCAAGTAACACGGTGCACACGCGGAGTTTTTCAAGAATCATAATGAGTCTCCTGATTGCGAAACACGGCCAAGGCCGCTCGGTAGAAACAATCGACGTTCATCTGGCCTTACGACCAAGGAGCGTGAATCTGAACGCAATTCCTGTTAAGATTGGTCTTTTTCTAGAATTTGCCCATTCGAGGGCGATCAGCAAAAAATTCGCGGAAAGTCGTGCAGGTGGGGGCGTCGCCTGCCGTAAGACTCCATGCAGGATTCCTTTTCATCCCAAACAAGCATCAGCCTGCTGGCTCGCATTGGACGCGACGACCGCGATCCGTATGCCTGGCGGGAGTTTGTAGAACGTTACGGAAAGAGGATTTACCAGTGGTGCCTGAGCCGGCGATTGCAAGCGGCCGATGCCGAAGACGTAACCCAAGACGTCTTGGCGAAGTTGGCCCGTCACTTGGGATCCTTTGACTACGACAAGAATCAAACATTCCGAGGTTGGCTGCGTAGAATGACCGAGAACGCCGTTACGGACTTCTTTCGAAAAACGCGCCGCCACGGAGCGGGGCGACAGGTCGACGATGCGCTCACGGCGTTGGATCAGGCCGAAGCTCGTGAAGACCTGGTGAATCGGCTGAACGAGGCGTTTGACCTGGAACTGTTGGATATGGCCAAGGCGCGAGTTTGTGCGCGGGTTGATCGAAGACGCTGGCTGGCGTGGGAATGGACCGCCATCGACCAGCGGTCATCCGAGGAAGTGGCGGCCGAACTGAACATGACACTGCCCACGGTCTATTCCAATCGGTATCAAATTCAAAAGAAGATTGCCGACGAAATACGCCGCCTGGAGGCGGACTCCCAGGCGGCAATCGCAAATGTAGGTGGAGCTTCGGGAGAATGACCCAATGCCCCGGCCGCGAACAACTTGACGCCTTGTTAGCCGAGAGTCTTGGCGCGGAAGAACAAGCAATCGTGGAACAACACATAGCCGCTTGCGCCGTTTGCCGCCAACGGCTCGACGAGCAATCCGCGCTTCCGGTGGTCGCCGAGCCACCTATTGAGCAAAAGGATTCGGAGAAGTCTGGATGGGGCGGCGACATCGCGGGACGACTTGCCGCGGGCTTGCAGGCGACTCGACAAAAGGAGCGCACAAGCAAGTCCGATGCGCCGCCGGCAATCCCTGGTTGCCAGGTGCGCCAGTTGATCGGTCGAGGCGGAATGGGTGCGGTGTATCTCGCCTGGCAAGACGGTTTAGAGCGGCTGGTTGCCGTCAAGGTGCTGCCGGAAAGTTTGGTCGCCGACGAGCGCGCTCGCGCCCGCTTCACGCGCGAGATGGCCGCCGTGGGGCGGCTAAATCATCCTGGTGTCGTGACCGCGTTCGCCGCGGGACAGCATCATGGGGTTCACTATTTGCTGATGGAATATGTCGCGGGCCAGGATCTGGCGGCTATCAATCGCCAAGTGGGCCGGCTTGAAGTTGCGGATGCTTGCGAAGTCATTCGACAAGCGGCCATCGCCTTGCAATACGCTCACCAACATGGCCTCGTGCATCGCGACATCAAGCCCTCGAATCTGATGCTCACGCGGGAGGGGATCGTCAAGGTTCTAGACCTCGGACTTGCTCGGTTTCAGTCTGAATTCGCCGCCCGCGACGAACTAACTCACTCGGGCCAGATGGTGGGCACGGTCGATTACATGTCGCCGGAACAGGGGCAACACAGTCAGGTCGACATTCGCTCCGACATTTACAGCATGGGAGCTACGCTGTTTAAGTTGCTAACCCAACGGTCGCCGCTTGATTGCGCCGAGCACGCGGCTCCGGCGGTCAAGCTAACTGCACTCGCTTTAGGGAAGCGACTTTCGATTCGCCAACAGCGCGACGACATTCCAGATGGCCTCGTGGATGTATTGCATCGAATGCTGGCTCAAGATCCCAATGACCGATTTGCGTCACCCGGCGAAGTCGCCAGCGCGATCGAGCGCTTTTGCCAAGGAAATCTCATTTGCGGACTCGTGGAGCAGGCCGAACGAAGTGATAGCGAGCAACTCGAAGAAACAGAAACGGACTCCATTCGAATGGAGGAGACTTCCACCACCCGCGTTTCGCAATCGTCGCAGTCCGTCGATCGCGCCGACGTACCTGAGGCGACGAACGATGGGCAAACCGCAAACTTGTCGACAACTCAGGTATGCGGTGATGAGATCCGTGTTGGCGAGATCTCGACCTCGCCGGACAACTTCCAAGTTTCGGCCGGTCTCGCTACCCGACGCCAATCGTCGCGGAAGTCCGCGAGGATGCTGGCATTGGCGGCTTGTGTTGGCGTCGTGGCTCTGCTGCTACTGATGCCAGTCGCCAATCGATTGATGGGCTTATACGGTGACAAAGGGGTTGAAAGCAGCAAGGCACCGACACCGCAAGACGAGACCAGCCACACTCCAGAAAATTCAAGCGAGAAAGAACGTGAAGGTGGAGCGGACGTGGATGGTACGGGCGAAGGCCCGTCGGACCCGATTGTTGGCACGACGCAAGAGACGCAGGTATCGTTGGCTAAGTGGCTGCTCGGCCGTGGTGGACACATGAGATGCGTGGCGGAAGGAAACGAACGTAGACCGCCCAGTTTCATCGATTCCAAAAACCCGATTCCCGACGTCCCTTTTCAACTCGTTGCCGTCTCGTTTCCAAAAGTGATGGCCACGGATGAAGATCTACAACGGATTGCTCACTCTGGACTGGACTCCATACAAAAGATTACCTTCCCGGTCCAACAGGGCGTCACCATGGTTGGTCTTTCCGCCGTGGCGGATCACATGCCTCAGGTTACGTCTTTAGACCTGTGTGGAATCACCGAGCCGCATCCCACGGTGCGCAAAATCAACACGGACGAACTCATCCAGCTCGTTCGCAAATTCAAACATCTTCAAGAAATACTAATCGCACCGGCCAGTGATCACGAAGCCGATGGCGAAGGGGCGCGCTGGGCCGAGACCTTGGCGAGGATGAAGAGCGTGCAACGCATCAGGTACAACAAGAATTTTTCCAAACAATGTCTTGAGCGGCTGACGGAATCATCGACGTTAGTATCCCTGGAATTCTGGGAATCGCCCTTGGTGGATGATGACCTGAAACTGCTCGCCAGGATACCAAGTTTGAAGCAAGTCGTTATTGGCCGGTGCCCCAATTTGTCACCTGCGGGACTGGCTCATATTGGTAGCCTCAAACAGTTGACCTACCTGACCTTCTACGAAATGCCGCACTTGATGTCCCCCGAGCTGGTTGCGGTGGCGAAACAGTTGCCCGAATGCAAGATTGAAATTACAGACGTTAAGAATCGCAAGTTTGCTATCAAGCCGACCACCGACATCGAGGAACTTCTGCGTTAAGAAGTTTCACGTGGCGATATGCAACTATTCGGTGCGTGCAAGCACGGCATTCGACTCTTGCAGTTTGAAATATCGCTTGGCCCTGGTTAGTTCGCAACCTCGTAGCCACCGCCCGCTGTTTGTGAATATAATCAAACCAGCACGTTTTCTCGTAGCTGGTAGGCATCGGCGTGTTAATTAAGGGTCCGCCAACTCGCGAAACTGGATTCAACATGAAACTGATCAACCATCAGAATCTATCTTGGGCGGGCCATTCGCTGATGATGGCCGTGCTGATTCTTTCCACCGACGCTGGCGCTGATGACGGTTCGCTGGTGCAGCGACTCGAATCGCTCGGCGGTAAGGTTACGCGAAACGACAACGTTGTCACGGAACTGATGTTTCGTGACAGCAGCCAGCTTGGCGATGCCCAATGGCGCGCGATTGGCCAATTGTCGCAACTCAAGAAACTGACCGCCTATGGTCGGGCTCACGGACTGAACGACGAAACAGTCGGCCACCTCACCGGACTGAAAGAACTGGAATCGCTTTCCACCGACGGCGCGCAGCTTAGCGACGCCGGATTAGGAAAATTGGCCGCACTGACGAATCTGCGATCCGCCGCCTTCTTTCATCTTTCCTTCCGTAAGGAAGGATTCACGGGCCAAGGGTTTGCGGCCTGGAAGTCGCTGTCGAAACTAGAACGACTAACGGTCGCGGGCATGTCGATGGGCGACGAAGGCTTCGCCGCGATCGCCGGAATTACATCGCTGCGAGAATTGAGAACGTGGCACACCTATCGCACGGAAGCCAGTAATGAAGAGATCGCGAAACTACCGAAGTTGAGAACGCTGAAACTCGGCCAGCGTCTTCCCCGAGGCAAGAGCAAGCCGCCGAGCCTAAGCGATGCGTCGCTGTCGACGCTTGCCCGGATCCATACCTTGGAGTCGTTGGAAATCGGCGAAGCTCGATTTACTCTGGAAGGCTTGCGTCAACTCAAGATGCTATCGAAACTGAAGCGACTCAAGATTGATCGAACCGAGATTGCCGCGGCCGACGTGGAAACGCTTCGCGAAGAAATGCCGAATGTGGCCATTACTTTCGAGCCGTTAACGGATGAACAACGTAAGAAGCTGGCAGCCTACCTAAGATAAGAGCCGCGCGAAGATCATTCCTACCGCCGCTGTTCCCTTCCCATCATCAAGCCTTACTGAGACCGAAATCATGAAAAACAACCTTTCATCTGTCTGCCTACGCGCGCTGGTCGCGATTGCGTGGATACCGTCGACTGCGTGCCTCGCGGAAGAACCGAAACCGCCCCAAGGTTTCCATGCGATATTCAATGCCAAGGACCTCACCGGCTGGCATGGCCTGAACCCACACAAAGGTGCCAAACTGAAGGGCGAAGAGAAAGAGGCAAACCGCGCCGCCCAACGGGCCGAATTTCCCACGAACTGGACTGTCGAGAATGGTGAACTTGTCAACGACGGCCATTGCCCCTACGCGAACACCGACGAAGAGTATGGCGATATCGAACTGATGCTCGAATACAAAACGGTTGCCGGTGCCGACAGCGGGATCTATCTGCGCGGTACGCCCCAAGTGCAGATTTGGGATTGGCACCAGAAATTCAATCCCAAGAATCCCACCCGCCGCCCGCATCTCGGATCCGGCGGCTTGTTTAACAACACCCCCACCACGCTGGGACGCGACCCGATTCGATTCGCGGACAAACCGTTCGGTCAGTGGAACCAATTTCGCATCCGCCAAATTGGCGCTCGGACTTGGGTCTGGCTGAACAAGCGACCCGTGGTCGAAGGCGCGGTGATGGAGAACTTCTGGGACCGAAGCAAGCCGCTTCCGGCGAAAGGCCCCATCATGCTGCAAACGCATGGCGGAGAAATCCGCTGGCGGAACATCTTCGTGCGAGAGATTTCCGCGAGGGAGGCCAAGCCATTTCTGGCAGCCCATCCGCTGCAGCCCAACCCCACGCAATTCGATGTCGCCTACGGCCCGCACCTAAAGCAAAAGCTCCACTTTTGGCAGGCCGAGTCCGACAAGCCGACGCCGGTGCTGTTCTTCATTCACGGCGGCGGCTGGATGGGCGGCGGTCGCATGAGTGGCCTGACGGCCATGTTGCCGGAGATGTTGGATGCCGGTATTTCCGTCGTCAGCGTCGAGTACCGTTTTATTCCTGAAGCGACGGCGGACGGAGTTGTCCCGCCTGTAAAGGGTCCGCTGCACGACGCCGCGCGAGCTTTGCAATTTGTGCGCGGTAAGGCGGCCGAGTGGAATATCGACAAGCAGCGGATCGCCGCATCGGGCGGTTCGGCCGGAGCCTGTTCGAGTCTGTGGCTTGCGTTTCATCCCGACATGGCCGATGCGAAGAGTGACGATCCCATCGCTCGCGAATCCACGAGGATCTTGTGTGCCGCGGTTCGTGGAGCCCAAACGACGCTCGACCCGCAGCAGATGAAAGAGTGGACGCCCAACAGTCGCTACGGCGGCCACGCCTTCGGCTTCCAGGGCGACCCGGAAAAGAAACTGTCGCAGTTCGATGAGTTTCTCGCCCAGCGCGACACGATCCTGCCGTGGATTGCCGAGTATTCACCGTACGCGCTGGTTACGTCGGACGATCCGCCAGTGCATCTTTTCTACTCGGCCCCGCCCGCGCTTGGTCAGCCCCAGAAGGATCCGACGCACACTTCGAACTTTGGTGTCAAGCTGCGAGAGCATTGCCAAAGCGTCGGCGTCAAGTGCGAACTGGTTTACCCTGGTGCCGCCGATGTGGAACACGAAACGACCAGCGACTACCTGATTCGGAAACTCACGGGCAAGGCGTCGAATTAGTCGTCGAACGCTAGGCCGAGAATCGAAATGGGCAACAACATGAAGCCAAGGATAAGAAGTCGCGAATTGACTTTGATGGCGGCCATTGTCGGCTGGACGGCTCTGGCGGCTCATGCTGATTGGCCCATGTACCGCGCGGATGTGGCCCGATCAGGAATCAGCAGCCAGCGGGTTGAATTGCCACTGGCGGCGCGCTGGACTTACCAGGCGAGCCAGGCACCAAGACCCGCGTGGCCCGATCCGGTCAAAGAGCGACATCGGCTTGATTTTGATCATGCGCCTCAAATTGTCGTCGCGGCGAAGACTGTTTTTTTCGGTTCGTCGGCTGACGACACGCTTCGCGCTCTGGATGCGGAAACGGGACGACCGCGCTGGAAATTTACCACGGGCGGACCGATTCGTTTCGCGCCCGCCGTGGATGATGGCCGGGTGTACGTGGCGTCCGATGACGGACATCTGTATTGTCTCGACGTGGCGACGGGCGAATTGTTCTGGGATTTTCATGCGGCCGCCGACGGTAACCAGATACTCGGTAACGGCCGATTGATTTCGCGGTGGCCGCTGCGAAGCGGCGTGCTTGTGGATCGCGGCGTGGCGTATGTGACGGCGGGCTTGTGGCCCTCGGAAGGCGTGATGGTCTATGCACTCGATGCCAAGACGGGCAAGATTCGCTGGTGTAATGACACGTGCGATACGATGTACCTTGCTCAACCGCACGCCAAGGCATATTCGCTGACCGGCGTTTCGCCCCAAGGTTACCTGCTCGCAACCGACGAGTTGCTGCTGGTTCCGACGGGGCGCGGAGTGCCAGCCGCATTCGATCGTCAAACCGGCCGGCTTCGCTATTTCAAACCGGCTGACAGCAAGACACACGGTGGCAGTTGGGCGACGATATCGGGAGATCGACTGTTCAATGGCGGCCTGGTTTACGATGTTTCCACGGGTGATCAGACTCCATGTCCGACGACCAAGGTGCCGCTGTGGGCCAAGCGAGATTTCGACTTTGGCACCAGACAGCATGTCCTGGGATATCGCGGCGATCGCGTGCTGGCCAACTTGGATCGCGTGATCGGAAGGCGAACGGGACATTGCGTGGCGATGGCGGGCGAGTTGCTGCTGGAAGGCGGGGACGAGGTCCTATCGGCATTCGACGTCAACAGCAAGCACGCATCCACCGTTCTTTGGCAGGCGAAACTTACGGGTCAGGTGCGCAGTCTGGCTGTAAGCGACGGCGCGATCTACGCGTCCACCGACCGTGGCACGGTGCACTGTTTTGGCCACGGCGCGAATGGCGGGACGAAAGTCCATGCGTATTCCAAAAAATCCGCCGCCGCGACCCTAGTCCAAAGTGCATTTGCCGACGCGGTTTTTGAATTACTAGAGCAGTCGAAGATCACCAAGGGTTACGCGGTCGTGATTGGGGACGCGGATCTGGCCGAGTCGCTTGCCGTCAAAAAACAAATGCACGTTGTGTGTCTTGCCGATGACAAAAAGGAAGTCGCGGCCCTGCGAAGCCGGTTCGTGGATTCTGGCATTTATGGTTCGCGCCTCGCGGTCCAGCCGCTCGCGCGACTGAGCCACGGTGATTTCCCTCCATACCTTGCGAACTTGATTGTCGTCGGCACTCAGGCAGAGTTGAAAGTCGACGAACTCTGGCGGCTGTTGCGACCGTGCGGAGGATTGCTTTGCTTCAAGGGCGAGGCGAAAGCGGTAATCGAACAGCTCGTCAAACAAGTTGAAGACGCGCCGGTCGAACAGCAAACTACCAAATCGTTGACTTGGCTGCGTCGGGGTAAGCTGCCGGGCGCATTCGATTGGGATTCCAAGCCAACCGCGGACCAGCGCGTGAAGTGGCCTTTGGAACTTGCTTGGTTCGGTGGTCCCGGACCGGCGCGAATGCAGGATCGCCATCATGCCTCGGTTGCGCCGCCGGTGGTCGCCAACGGACGGTATTTTGTGCCGGGCGAGCGACATATTATCGCCGTCGACGCCTACAACGGAACCGAGTTGTGGTCGCACCCGTTCGCCGAAAAGGCCAGCGATGACAAGGCGAAACCAGTCCGCCTAGCCGGACTGGCAGCCGATGATGAGTCGACTTACTACGACATCGGTGACGGATGGCTGCGCCTTGATGCACGGACGGGCGAGGTCGCGGGCTCCGTCGGCTCGTTGCCCGAGGGTCTCCAAACCTGGGGCCGTATCGCCAAGCGTGAACTTCCTTTCGCAACCGCGCTGCGAACGCATGCACTAACCGGCGAAAACGTCCCACGGATTTATTACCGTGCTTACGGCTGTAACCAGTTGATGGTCGCCGACGGCGTCGATTTCTTCCGTTCCGGATCGCTCGGCCTGTACGACTTGAAAGACGATAGCGGTCTGCGAAACTTTGGCGGAATGCGGCCAGGCTGTTGGCGATCGCACAACGCGGCGTTCGGCGTTTTTCTCTCGTCGGAAGGCGCCAGCGGCTGTCAGTGTACGTACAATTTTCAAACGTCGTTGATGCTCGCGCCGTCTCGCGTTCGCCGCAACGAAGACTGGGCCGTATATCACGACCTGCCGTCGGCGGGACTTGTTCGGCGGATGAACGTCAATCTGGGCGCGCCGGGGGATCGGCGGGACAACGCCGGCAGGCTGTGGCTCGGATATCCGCGGCCCAGCGAGGCGATTGCCATGCAGCTACCCATTTCGATCGAGGGCCACAAGTCGCGCGAAGCGGCTCCCTATCATTTCGATTCCGATCGTCGCAAGATCCACGGCACCAATCGGTCTTGGATTTATGCATCAGGTTATCGTGACCTCAAACGTGTAACGATCACCCTCGACCAACAGCAATCGATCGTCTCACGGCGATCGGATACGTCACCGCGAATCGACGGGCGACTATCCGGCGACACCTGGCCCGATCAGCCGCAAGTTTCGCTTCGTCCCGTTCACGACCGACAAACGCGCGGCGCGCCGAATCGACGTTTGATCGATCCAGAAAAGTGGAAGCAATACGTGCGATTCACCCATGACGACAACAACCTGTATGTTGCCTTTCATCAACCAAATCAACTCGACCGGCGTGGCAAGCCGTATCTTTGGCGGCAAAAGACAAAGGGAACCAACGCTCCGATTTGGATTGACGATTCCTTCGAACTGTTCCTTAGTGACACAGAACGGAAGAGTGTACTCCATTTCGGAGTATCCGGTTCTGGAGCGACCTACGATGCCCAGTGTCATCAGGAAGACGAACGGGAGAGCGCCGCATGGGACGGCAAGTGGCAGGCCGCCGCCGCGGCTGACGACAAGGCGCTGGTCGTCGAGATGGCGATTCCCTGGAGTACGCTCGCCGAAGCCGGATTGTCGCAAGGACAATTGCTGGTCAATGCTCAGTCGAATTGGGCCGGTTGGAGATCACCACTTCGGTTCTTGGGCAGCCGCGGACGACTGGCTTGTGAGAACTTCGCGCCGTTGGGTCTCGATGCGGTGCCGGCTTCACCCGAGCGCCGATTTCGCGTCGGCCTCCATTTTGCCGATCCTGGCGATCGCGATGCCGGCATTGGGCGATTTGATATTCAGCTTCAAGGTCGCAAGGTACTCTCCGGATTCGACCTCCGCGCGGAAGCCGCCGCGGCCCGCACTGCCGTTGTCAAGCAATTCGAGGTCGTTGGCTCCAAGACGCTGACGATCGAGCTGACGCCGGACGATTCGATTGTCGATGGCCAAGCCGAAACTATCTTGAGCGGCATCGAATTGGAACAAATCGAGTTGCCCACCCAGGCGAAGTAGCGGTAAGAAAGGAGGGCACGCGTATCGCCTGGTCGCAGGGGCACGGCGACGCCATCTGCAACTCTGTTCAGACTAAGTTAGAATGATGATCGCCGGGGCCGGTCCGACCTAAAGAAACCTCCCGTCCGTCGCTGAAAGGGAAATCACGGTGAAATACTCGAGTCCGATCTGTCTCTTCGTCGTGTTGTTTGTTGCTGGCGTGGCGGCGGCCGATAAGCCGAACGTGCTGTACATCATGTCGGATGATCACGCGGCTCACGCGATCGGGGCCTATGGCAGCCGGCTGGCGGCACTGAATCCAACTCCCACGATCGACCGGCTCGCCAAAGAAGGCATGCTGTTCGAGAACGCTTTTTGCACGAATTCGATTTGCACGCCCAGTCGCGCTTGTGTGCTGACCGGTCAGTATCCGCATACGAACGGGGTTTACGATCTCGGTGGAAAGATCGAAAGCGGTCGCCAATTTCTCGCAATCGAAATGAAGAAGGCCGGTTATCACACGGCGATGATTGGCAAGTGGCATCTCAAGGTCGAACCGGCGGCATTTGATTTCTATTCGGTCTTGCCTGGGCAAGGAAAATACCACGATCCTGATTTTCGGGTGCAGGGCAACAAGCCTTGGCCAAAAAACGTCATCAAGTTTTCCGGTATGCACTCGTCCGATGCGATCACCGATCAAACGCTGAAGTGGCTAAAGGAAAGCTGGGACCAAGAGCGACCGTTCTTTCTCATGCACCACTACAAGGCACCACATGACTACTTTGAGCACGCCGAGCGCTACAACGAATACCTAAGGGACGTCGAAATTCCCGAGCCGGCCAACTTGTGGCTGGAAAATCAACCCAAGTTCGGTTCGCTGGCGACACTCGGTTACCAAGGCGAACTCGTACCGCACATCGGAACTTCGATCGGCAACCGCAACCCGCGTCGGTCTTACGCGAAGGATCTGCCGGCAAAATTCCCACGGGATTATCCGGCCGATTACGATCCGTCGAAGCTGTCCGACGCACAAATCAAACGGATGGCCTACAACGTTTACCTGAAGAAGTATTTGCGATGCGTGAAGGGTGTCGACGACAATCTGGCGCGGCTGTTCGCCCACCTCGAAGAGACCGGGCAACTGGATAATACGGTGATCATCTACACGGGCGACCAGGGCTTCATGCTGGGCGAACACGACTATCAAGACAAACGCTGGATGTACGAAGAGTCGATGCGGATGCCCTTGCTGGTCCGTTATCAAAAAAGGATCAAGGCCGGTTCGCGCAGCGATGCAATTGTCGAGAACGTCGATTTCGCTCCCACCATGCTGGCGTTCGCGGGAGTCGAAACGCCCACGTATATGCAGGGAGCCAGCTTCAAGAAGATCTGCGAAACCGGCCAGGAGCCGAAAGATTGGAAGCAGGAATCCTATTACCGCTACTGGATGCACATGGCGCACCACGACAACCCCGGCCATGTCGGCATCCGCACGAAAGAGTTCAAGCTGATCTTCTATTACGGCGTGAACTATCAAGGCGAACTTGCCACACCACCCGGCTGGGAGCTCTACGACCTGCGAAACGACCCGCAAGAGATCGTGAATCAATACGATAATCCGGAATACGTGACCATCGTGAAGGAACTGAAGTCGCGACTGGCGGCTTTGCGAAAGCGAGTTGGTGACACGGGCCGGGATTTTCCAAAAGCGGAACGCGTGATTCAGGATTTCTGGGACTACGACGAGGAAGATCGAGCGAAGGCGATCGAGCTATCCAAGGAGTATCGCCGGCGACGGGAAGAATCGCTGTCCGAAGGGCGGTCAGGTAGCAACGGCGCTTCGGCGAAACGATTAGCAGGAGGCTGGATCGTTGCCAGCAAGTCGAAGTTGCCACTGAGAAGGATCGACGGAAAGGTCGAGGTGTCGCGGGACGCCGTCTACAAGATCGTTGGCGTAGGCCCCGAAGATTTCAATATCGACAACGGCCATCTGCTCAGCGGAGCTGCGCCCCGTCGAAAACAGCATGCCTTTCACACCGCGATGGACATCGAGAAACCACATATCGTGATCAAGCTTAACAAACCATCGAAAGTCAGCCATCTCCGAATCGTAAACCGCGAAGCGTCGGATGCTGAACTGTTGCAACGCGCCCGTTCGCTGATTGTTTGGACTTCAGATAACGGGAAAAAGTGGAGACAAGTTTGGCAAGCCAGCGACGTCAATTCGCAATGGGATGTGAAACTTGACGAAGATGATGCGATTCAGTTCCTAAAGATCGGACTCGATCGGGTGGGTACGCTTCACCTGAATCAAGTCGTTGTCTTTGGCCAGTAATTCTCCCGCCAAGAGTTCCCAACGATGAAGATTTGCCTATCTGGTTTGACGCTTGCGATCTGGATCGGATGGGCGTTTTCCGGTGCCGTCGCCGCCGACGAGCGTCCCAACATTCTGTGGATCACCAGTGAAGACAACGGGCAGTATCTCGGTTGCTATGGCGATCCGGTCGCGCGCACACCCAATCTAGATCGCCTTGCCAAGAACAGCACGCGGTATCTCAACTGCTTTTCGAATGCCGCAGTGTGCGCTCCAGCGCGGCAAACGCTGATCTCCGGCATGTATGCCACCAGCCTAGGCGGGCAACACATGCGATCGGATGTGCGGTTTCCGGCTGGCGTGCGTTACTTTCCAAAGTATTTACGCGATGCGGGTTATTACACGTCCAATAATAGCAAGACCGACTACAACGGCGGGCCGGCCGACCGCCACGGTGCCATGGAGGCCGCCTGGGATGAATCCGGCAAGAAAGCCCATTGGCGAAAACGACCACATGGGCAGCCCTTCTTCTCGGTATTTAACATCGGCCACTCGCACGAGAGCCGACTGTTTCCGAAAGCGTGGAAGAACCGGCAGCTCAAAACCGATCCCGCCGCCGTCCGCTTGCCGGCGTATCTTCCTGATCTTCCGAACATTCGCCGCGACCTCGCGCGTTATTATGACTGCCTGGAAACGATGGATCAGAACGCGGGCCGAATCCTCAAGGAACTGGAGGAGGACGGACTCCGCGACGACACGATTATTTTCTACTTTGGCGATCATGGCGGCTCTCTTCCGCGTGGCAAGAGTTTCACCTACGACAGTGGCACGCGCGTGCCGTTGATCGTTCACATTCCCGATCGCTGGAAAGGCCTGCGGCCGACAACACCTGGTGGTGACACGGACCGGCTCGTCAGCTTCGTCGACTTTGCCGCGACGGTGATGAGCCTGATTGGACTCGACGCGCCCAAGTACATGCAAGGCCGCGCGTTCCTCGGCGGCAAAGCGGCCGACGCGCGGAAGTTCGTGCATACCTTTCGAGGACGACGTGGCGAGCGCTACGATATCGTTCGCGGCGTGCGGACCAAACAGTATCTCTATCTCCGCAATTACACGCCGCATCTGCCCGTGATGCAGCACAACGGCTATTCGTTTGAGATTCCCGCTTATGGCGCGTGGCTGGATGCCTGGCGAATGGGCCAATGCAATCTCGAACAGGCCCGCTGGTTTGAGCCCAAGCCTTCCGAGGAACTTTACGCGGTTGAGGCCGATCCGGATAACGTCCACAACTTGGCCGCCGACGGCGCACACGCGGTGACGTTGAAGCAACTTCGAGCAGAAAACGAACGGCAGATCCTCGCAATTCGCGATAGTGTATTTTTCTCCGAGGGACTGCGAGGCCGTGAATTCGCGGCATATCGGAACGAAAAAGTATATCCCCTGAAGCGTCTGCTTTCGTTGGGCACGAAGGTCTCCCAACGCGACCAAAAACACGTCGCCGAATTCCGCAAGGCAATGAGCGATCCCAGCGCCTGTATCCGCAATTGGGGAGTCATGGGCTGCATCGTGCTTGGCAAGGAATCGGCGGCGGCCCGGCCAGATCTACTGCGATTGCTCGAAGATCCGGAGCCGCTCATTCAAATCCAGGCTGCCAGCGCGCTGGCGGGAATCGGCGATCGCGAAAGCGCCCTGCCAATCGTGCGCAAGCACGTTACGAACTCGGATCAGATTCTCCAACTTCGTGCCACGTTGACAGTGGATCAGTACGAGCTTCTGACCATTGACCACACACTCCGGCAACAACTAAACGGTGTGCGTGGGCAGTACGCAAAGAGAGTCGTGCAGCGAATCCTGACATCCGCGAAACCAGAAAAATGATCCGCATTCACACTGACTCAGACGCCTCCCGGCCGAAATAACTGGCAACTCTGATGAGACCAATTTCAATCTTCGCGGTTTGCGTTTTCGCTTCGACTTCCTTATCGATGGCGCGAGGTGACCATCCTGGTGGTCACCTTGGCGAGCCGGCAATAGTGATCAATCCCAACACGACAACCTACGACCATGAGCCATCCATTGACGTTTCACGAGAAGGCTCAACGTGGATGGCATGGCACACGTACAAGGCGGGAAAGGACGGCATCGTTGTAACGCGTGTTGGCCGCGATGGTGAAGTGGATAACCCGCATTCGATTGCCAACGCCGGCCAAACGCACGGCCCACCCAAGATCGTTGCCGATTCCGATCGAAGCGTTTGGGTTACCTGGTCAGCCAAAGTCGAAAGCCGGTGGCATGTGATGCTTCGCCGCTGCAGAAATGATGCTTGGGAAAAATCCCGCCGTATCTCTGATTCGGAACATGACGCGATCTTTCCCACAGCCATCCTGGACGACAAGAAAGAGCTGGTCGCTGTTTGGTCCGAGCGGGTCGGAAGTCACTTTCAAGTCCGTGGCTCGAAAGTTGACAGCGACACGCCGCTGGATTTCAACATTTCCGAGGGTGAACACAACGCCTATCGGCCCGTGCTAACCCGGCATGGAAATGAAGTCTGGGCATTTTGGGACCAGTACCGCAAACCTAACTACGCAATTTACGGACGTCGCCTGCTGCCTACGCTCGGCGAGATTGAGCGTGTATCACCCGCGGGCGAGTATTGCCTAACGCCAACCGCATGTTCCCACGCGACAGGGATTCACGTGGCATGGCTTCGCAAGATCGATGTCATTGGTGGACCCAGGGTGATCAGCCAGTGGCATACGCTGCACGCCGCTGTCCGTAAGAAAGGCCAATGGACGCCGGTCCAGGACGTCGCCGGGAAGACGGAAGCGGCCGTCTTGACCCAAGGCTTGATGGCGAAGATCGCCCCCCAGCCCGTCGCCACCGGCGGCTACTTGGGCTCGCGAGTACGGCCGATGTTGCATTCCTTGGGTGGCCAAATCTGGTTGTTCTGGGAACGCAAAACGGATCACCGTGGCAGCACTCCCAAAGTCCCAGGCGACCTTCTAGGCCGGCCGACCCTCGGCGGCAAGTGGCAACCGCCGCTTGTGGTGCATCGCGGCCACGTCGACTACCACGTCATTCATTCGCCGGTAAATGCCGAAAAACGGCTGACGTTGATCGCTTCGAAACTCCCCCGTCGGGCCCGGCGGAAGTATGTACGGTTTCATGTCGACTTGGCCGATGCGAGCCCCTTTAAGCAGGAAGCATGGAGTGGCTGGAGTCCCGTCAAGCTGCCGATCGAATCCGAGATGACGGCCCGGCGCGAAGTGCAGGTCGGCGGCAAGACGTTCAAATTGTTCTGGGGCGACTTGCATTGCCACAGCAATCTCTCGGCTGACGCGGAAGGTGAAACCGACGAGCTGAATCACTATGCTCGCGACCGGGCTCAACTTGACGTCGTCGTATTCACAAACAACGACTTTTACAACGTGCCGCTAACGCAATATGAGTATGAAGTAGGAAATCTGTTGGCGGCTAGCCATTCAGTCGAGGGAAAATTCCTGTCGCTGCCCGGCTACGAATGGACGTCGCGAATTCCCGGGGTTGCCACGGCATCTCTGGACGATGCTGGGAATTGGCTGCCGCCCTACCGAAACCGCTCCTACCCAAATCATCGCAGCGTGATCTACCCGCCAACGGGTGGTCCTCTTGTGCATTTCACGGAAGTGGGCAACGACATCGGCAGACTCAATGAAGCTGTCGCAAGAGCGGGAGGAATCACGCTCTCGCAACATCCGGCGTTTAAGTTGAGCGGGCACAAGGTCGAAGTTGGTCTCGAATTGACATCGGGTTGGAGTAACTATGTGTCGCGAAATCCAAAACTATTTCACGGCGCGCTCGATCAAGGCCTGAAAACGAACGGCAAGCGCCTGGGCTTCGTGGCGAATGGCGATTCGCATCGTCGCGCGCCCGGACTCAGTGGTGCCTTGACCGGAATCTACGCCGAGTCGCTTACTCCTCAAGCTATTTTGGACGCGCTGCGGAAGCGGCGCTGCTTTGCCACGTCCGGCTCGCAAATATTTATTGATGCTCGTGCCGGCGATTCGTTCATGGGTCAAGAAGCGGCAGCTCAGCGAGGGCGCATGACGTTCACGTTGCGGGCGATCGGGACTCGCCCCATCACCGCGGCAACCCTGGTTCGCGACAGCGAGGAAATCCACACAGCCAAGGGCGATGGAAAGCGAGAGTTGGTCGTACGATTCACTGACGAAAAGCTAACGTCCGGCACGCATTGGTACTATTGGCGAATTCACCAGGACGTGACCGCGCCCGTACTGCCGGGAAATCTGATGACTGCACATGGGCATCTCGCCTGGTCGTCGCCACACTGGATCGTCATCGATTGATCCGATTGAAAACTGGCGCTACCGCGATTCGAGATCCTTGCCACGCATCATGGCGGGTGACCTCGCTTGAGGCTGCTTGTGTTTGGTCTTGCCGGCATCTTGTGGGCGGTGTTTTTCCAGCCAACCTCGTAGCGGCACGTCGCCAGCCACGGGATCGTAGACGCCGTTCGCCGACAGGCCGTCGCCGAGAATCTGACGCTGAATAGGATCGAGCTGTTCGTACAAGTGCTGGACCGTCATTTCGTCCTTGGCGCGCAACCAGCGGTAGCTATATCCAAGCCACACCACCTTTCGGGTCAAGGCGGACGCATTGGTGCTGCGAGAATGCCAGATGCGCCGGTCGATCAACACGGCCGACCCTGGTTCGACGCACAACGGAACCGCGCCGGCGGGACTGGACACACCGTCCGCGGGGCAATCGATTTCATCAAACAAATGGGAACCCGGAACGATCAGAGTGTTGCCGCTTTCCGGGCGGCTGACATCGCTCAAATAGAAACCAACCTTCAATGACAATCGCGGCCGGGGGTGCGTTTCAATCTCATCATTAACTCGCATGCTGTCCTGATGCCAGGCAACTTGCGGCGCTGTGGACTCCAGGTCGGTCGGAGGCGTCACGTCCATGTGCGAGTGGTAGAGGTAGATGTTCCAACCCAGAATTCCCCATACTTTGGGAAAAATCGCTGGCAGATCGATCAGGTCCAAAAAGCTCTCGTCGCAGTGGACGATATCGGTCACCGACAACAATGCGTCGGGCCGTTGTTCCGCGCGTTGCTCGCCATCGATCCGATCAACGGCGGCGACCAAGCGGTCGATCGCAGGCGGTGATAGCGCGTTCGGAACAATCAAAAACCCATCCCGCTCGAATTGCGATTGTTCGTCGTCGGTTAGGCAGAATTCAAGACAAGACGCGTTCATTCAGTTCATCCCTGTTCAGCTTCAACCGTGATTCAACCAACATGTCGTAGAAAGCTAACACGTCCGATTGCGACCCATTCGGCTACGTAGAGGTTGCCGTCATGATCGAAGCAGGCGTCGTGTGGATGAATAAACCGCCCGCTCTCCCACCTTGCTGGCTGCCCTCGCATGGCGAAATTGTCCGCCAAAACCTGCTTGCGCCAGTTGAGGTCGTCACCCAAGTGCGTGATGACTTGGTTCTCATTGTCGAGCAGCGTGATCCGCGCGTGCAGGTCGGGAACGACCATGACGTCGCCGCGCGTGTCGATGTCAGCCGGAAACAGCATGTCGCCGACCATGCCGGTGTACTTACCGTCGGCGTTGAAATACTGAAGCCGCGCGTTGGCCCGATCGCAAATCACTAAGCCGGGCTCTCGACCGGGCCGGTCATCCCACCACAGTCCGTGCGGAGTCTTGAATTGGCCAGCTTTGGAACCGGGACCACCAAAATACCCGACGACGTTGGCCTCTTTGTCGTAGCGAATGATGTAGTGTGAACCGTAGCCGTCGCCCACGTAGAATCCTCCGTCCGGTGCGAAGGCGATGTTCGTGGGACTGAACTTCTTCCCCTTGCCATAATTCCCCGGCGTCTTCACGACGAAGGGCGTCGCACCTTCATACACATCGACCTTGGGTGCCGTTTGTTTCCAAACGGTCTCGCCTGTTAGAGTCGTCTTGGCGATGTAGCCCTTGTTGTCGCAGAGATAGAGGAACTCTTCGCCGCCGTCCTTGCGAATGTCGATCCCGTGGCCGCCCCCGTGATACTCTTTTCCAAACGACCGAACAAACTTGCCGTGGGAGTCGAACACGACAACCGCGTCCATCACTTGGGCGGTTTTCGTGCGATGTTTGACATAGATCAGGCCTTCGGCGTCGACCGCGACGCCATGCGTATCTTGCCAGCGAACGTGGTCCGGCCGCTGCATGCAATCGTGATGCACTTCATAGCGATGCCCCTGGGGACCGATGACTTTCGGCTTCGAGCCAGCCTTGTCGTCCGCGCCCAAAATTGCCGGCGCGACTCCGGAAGCCAGCATGGTGGCCGTAGTCGCCTTGAGAAAGTCGCGTCGTGACGAGTCGGATTTTTTCATTCGAGATTTCCCATTTGAGCTTGGTTCGCCAAGTGGTGAGCGGGTCGACAGTGTCATCTAGGTTATCTTCAATGTACCCTGCCTCCATGCCGCTCGCATCCCATTTAGGCGTTGGAGAGTTTGATAAAGTCGCTGTTCGCTCCGCGAACAGAACGAACCTGTCTCCGTCGCGAATCGACCAAAAACTTGAAAAAAATCCTCTGCCGAACTAAAAACTGTTTGGTGATAGTCGGCAATCAAGTCAAAGTGCGTGTCAGTTCCTTCTGTTTTGCTCTGCCCATTTCACCAGGGCCTGGGAAAAGGGAGACGCCAGAAATGGTCCGAATACTTTGTTCCGCGGAATTGGAACGCCCCGCATACTGTATGCACTGTTCAGCGATCCTCCTATTCGCCCTGCTCGCGCGACCAGTACTTGCGCGAGAGGCGATTAAGCTGGCTGCGGTTGCGCGATTCGTACCCAGATTGCTCAATTGGGACGTGAGCAAGGATGAGTTGGGGATTACCGCCGCCCAAACCATGCAAATCGAGAAGATCTTCGCAAAGTCGAGTCGAGAGGTCGTGTCGATGCGCAAGCAATTGGGCCTAGACCAAGCCGACTTGCGGCAGTTGAGCGAGAAGGACCGCCACACACGCATCGAGGCAACGAAAGCCAGGCATGACAAATTGAGAGAAGATCTTCTTGTAAAACTCTGCGATGAATTGGCAACCGTTTTGACTAAGCGACAACTAGAGCGCCTGACGGAAATTGGCATTCAGTTGTACGTTCTCAGAATGCCCAGGTTTAGAATGTCACCGCGGCTCGCTGAGGTGCTTGGATTGAGCATGGAGCAGAAAGTCCGTCTGGATGCCATTTACGCCAAGTCGAGGGCGGCGATCCGAATGTTGCCTGATGCGAACGAAGCGGAAGAGATCCGGAGAATTCACGCGGAATCGAAAGCTGAAATGCTGGACGTATTCACCGACGCGCAGGCTGCGAGGCTGACAGAGATTCAAGGGAAGAAGTTCGACTTTTCACAGGGCCGGTAACGTTCCGTATTCGATATCTGGATTTGGTAAGCGCGTCACCAACCAACTACTCACTTCTTTTGTTGCTCTTGCCAGCTACGGCCTGGACGATCGACTCGGAAGCTAACCAGCCGCGTCGATTCAACTTCCGTGACATAAGCCGTGCGGCCGTCGGGTCCGCCAAAACAGATGTTCGATGGCCTCGGTCCTAGCACGTCGATCTCTTCCAGGATTTTTCCGGCGGGAGACATTTTGACGACCGTGCCTTTGCCATAACGCGTGATGTACAGATTTCCGTCAACATCGCACCGCATGCCGTCAAAGCCGTGGTCCTCGAACTTGCGCACCAGGCGCTTGTCCTTGAGCGTGCGATCCTTGCTGATGGTGAACGCGAACACGTTGCGCTGAACCGATTCGTTGACGTATAGAGTGCCGCCGTCGGGGCTAACTTCGATGCCGTTGGTCGTGCCCATGTCCTCGGCCACTCGTGTCACGGTTCCATCAGGGTCGATGCGCCACAGTTGTCCAGTTCCCTTCGCCCAGGCAGGGTCGCTCGCGTACAGTGTTCCGTCCGGTGCGATGGCCAGGTCGTTGGGCTGGTTCATGCCGTCGTGGTGAGCGAGTTGCGTGATCTCGCGCGTCTTGGGGTCGACCTTTAAGATGTTGTGCCCGGCGTAGTCGGCGACGAAAAAGAATCCGTCTCGGTCGAAGCGAATTCCGTTGCCAATGCTGCCGCCGGGTAGTTCGACGAACACTTCCCCCACGCCGTCCGGTCGCACTCGGCCAATCGTGCCTTGATGCGCGAAGTTGACGGCGTAGACGTTCCCTTCGGCATCACAGGCGGGGCCTTCGATTCCTGGAGTAAACTCGCCGGGCCGGGTCAGCGGACGAGCGGACCACAGCGGCTCGGGCGGCGAAAAGACAATGTCGGTGGCAGCGCCAAATTTGGCCGGTAGCGGCATGTTGGCATACGTGGCGTCGTCGCCCGTCCTGAACTGCCAGCGGCCGGCAAGTTTTAGTTCGCCGACGTTGCCAAATAATACCGGCGCTTGCCGCAGTCCGCCTTCGCCGCCGCGATCGGTCACTTGCACGACCAATAAGTTGGCGTCGTCCACCACAAGCGACTTGTTGGTAATAGGAAAATGTAGTTCTTTGCCCGCGGCGGCCTTCCTCGCGGCAAGCTCGTGGCCGTTACACCATACTTTGACATCGTCGTCCAACGGTGCGATTTTCAACGACAATCCGTCCGCCCACGGGGACGGAATTCGGACCACGCATCGATACCAGCCCACGCCATCGTAGTCTTGCAGCGCGCCGCCCGAGGCAGCTTCCCAAGCGGCCGGAACCGGCATCGCCGACCAGTGCCGCTGGAAATCGGCGAGGGAAGGAGTCACATTCTTCGTGGATGAGGGAATATCGGCTGCCCAGCAGAGCGCGTCGAAGAACAGGCGGACAAACTCAGGGTTTTCGAAATCATCCTTATGGCCCAGCGATGTGTAAAACGAGCGCCCGCCGTCGTCGCGTTTGAACGTCCAAGCTACCGGCTCGGCGGGCTTTCCTTCGACGCTACCGGTCAACAAAACGTGCGCCCCGGCTTCCAGTGGCGAAGGCTCATACAGCGATCCACCCTGGGGAAATTTTTCCTTAGTCAAACGGGCCGTGATGGGATGGTCGTCGGCGCTGGCAGCCAGACTCACGGTCGCTTTCAGCTTGTTGCCATGATGCCCGTCATAGTTGCCGCCGAAAACCAGAGCATCAAACTCGGGCCAATCGGCGAAGCCTTCCGGCGGCTTTCCCTTGCGAAGCGCGAAGGCATGGCTGGCGGTGCGGATGCCGACCACCGGTTTGCCCGCTTGAACGAACCGGCGAAAACGCGCCATGTCCTCGACCGGAAGAACTCGGCGGCGAATGCTGACCAACAGCATGTCGGCGTCGTCGAGAACTTCCAGCCCCGGGATGCTGTTGCGTTCGTCGTCGCTGCCGAACAGCATCGTCACGCGGAAGTGATGGCCGAGCTGTTCTTTGGCGAACTTGGGCAACGTGCGGTTCGTTTCGTACTCGTCCTCGGCCATGACGATGACCAAATGCGGCCGAGTGTCCTTCTTGAGTCGAAACGGTTTGCCACCGAGAAATTGGTCGCTGGTAATCGTCGGGCAGACGTACCGTTCGATATGCGCGATGATGCGATCGGTGCCCGTGAAGTGGCTGACGTAGGGCCACCGTTGGGGGTTGTACATCGTGTCGGTCATGTCTCGCATGAGCACCACGTTTTTGCCATTGCGAGCCATCTGCCGCAGTCCAAACGGCCGGCCCAATACACACATGTTCGTATGTACGCCCGTCAAGATGACGTTGCGGATACCGCGCTGCTCCAAGATATTCCACACTTCGTCGCCACGATCACTGATGTAGTCGAGCTTCGGGTCGATGGTAATCAGTTTCGATTGCTTCCCCCACGGCGTTCCCGGATTGCGGCCCATCGACTTGAGCTTGGCTGCCCATTTTGCATGCTCCCGGGGATCGTCGTCCTCGCCGCCGTCTGATTGATCGACCGGATAGACGGCTCGTTCTTCCGCCGGGACAATCGAGCACCATGCCTTGACGTCGTGAGGCGTGCGACCGGCCGACGGCGTCTCCAGGGCGCGATTGCGAGCCGGATGGTTCTTATAGGCGTCCATACAGTCGCTGGGCGAGTGAATAATCGTGACGCCCTCGCCGCGGGCCGTGGCCAGCACGTCGTTCAATCGCGGAGCAAACTGTTCCAATCGCCGCACGGCATTTAGACAGTGGTGCAGATCCCACACGTCGCACACGATGATGGCGGTCTCGGCCGGCTTCCATGATTCTGCTTTTTGCAAGACATGAAATCTGCCGCTGTCGGGCGACGATTCTTGTTGGTAACGCAATTGCAACTTGAAATCTTTCTGTGCCGCGACGGGCGTGCAAAGCCAAAAACCAGCGACAACGGCCAACGCCAAGGGAGAAACTCGATTCATGTTCATATTCTCGCGATCCAGTGCATGCGGGGCTTCACAAGTTCCACATTGTAGTCGAAATGTGCGGGGCGTGAGGTAGGTGGCGGTTAAGAGTGAAGCCCTTCGAGTTACGCGCCGAGCGCCGTGGCAACCGCATCTATTTTGTTTTGTCTGGTGCGGATAAACTCAGTCGAAACAGTCGCCTTTTTCGTGAACGAGCAGACTCAACCGATGACTCCGCCGATAGATGATGACGATGCGTGGATCGGGTGGCAGAAAGAATGGTCTATCCGTTCGGATACGACCTACCTAAACCACGGCTCGTTCGGCCCGCCGTCCAATCGAGTTCGCCAGCGGCAGTTGCAGTGGCAGCAGCAGCTCAACAGCCAGCCGATGGATTTCCTGGTCCGTCATTTTGAACCCGCTTGGCTCAACGCGCGTCGTGAACTTGCCCAGTTCCTCGGTACGGATCCCGTGAATTTGGTCTTCGTGGAAAACTCCACCGCCGCCATGAACACGGTCGCCGAGTCGTTCGCTTTGTCACCTGGCGATCAGGTGCTGTTGACCGATCACGAATATGGGGCCGTGCTGCGGGTCTGGCAGCGAGCCTGCGAACGGGCAGGAGCCGATCCGCCCTGCATTGCAAGTTTGCCGAAAAAATTTGAATCCGCCCAGCAAGTTGTGGACGCAATCTTTAGCGCGGTTACGCCCAAGACACGCTTGCTTGTCGTCAGTCACATCACGTCGCCCACGGCGATCGTTTTGCCGGTTCCGCAAATCTGTAAGGAAGCCAAGCGGCGGGGATTGGCGGTGTGTGTCGATGGCCCGCACGCACCGGTGCAAGTACCGCTGGCGCTGGACGAACTGTCGCCTGACTTCTACACGGCCAGTCTGCACAAATGGTTGGCCGCTCCGATTGGCTCGGGGTTTTTGTTTGTTGATCCGAAATGGCAACCAAAGATCCAAACGCCACTCTTGAGTTGGGGGCGAGTCACTCCGCAAAAGCCGACATGCTGGTGGGACGAATTCATTTGGACCGGAACGCGCGACCCGTCCGCCTATCTCGCCGTCCCCGCCGCCATTGAACTGTTCCATGAAGTTGGGTTAGCGAACTTTCGGGCCCGTACCCACTACCTCGCCCGGCTTGCCCGCGAACTCATTTCCGAACTGACGGGCCTGCCCGAAACAACTCCGGACAGTCCGCAATGGTACGGCAGCATGGTCAATGTCGCATTGCCGCCGGGAGATGCATTCGAATTGCAGCAGAAACTGTGGCAGGAACATCAAATCGAAGTTCCCATCATCGACCATTTGGAGCAACGCAGCATTCGCGTTTCTTGCCATCTTTACAACTGCGCCAGCGAAGTTGAAAAACTGGTACAGTGCTTGCGGCGTTTGCTTTAAGCGGCAAGCACGGGCGATGCTGCCTCACGGAAACGCGAGGAAGTTGGCGAAACGCGGCTAGTTTCGTGATTCTTGCAAGTTGTCCGCGATGCCCGTTCCATGGTTACAATAAGATATGTTCGCGTTGGCGGACGGCAGTTTGAATGCGGCGAGCCGCAACTCGGTTTTTGAATTTGGCCGCCAAACCGAGAGAATCGACATCAGGAGGTTGGATATGAAACGACGCGAATTTCTTCAGGGTACTTCCTCGGCGGCCGTGGCCGCGCCGTTGGCTTCGCTGCTGCTGTCTCGCCAAGCGCTCGCCGCGCCGCCAAAGATCAAGATCGGCCAGATCGGCACCAAGCATGCTCATGCCGGCGGCAAGATGCAGACCATTCGAAAATTTGACCATGACTATGAATTGGTCGGGGTTGTCGAGCCCGATGACGAGAAATGGAAGGCCGTGCAGAACAGCGGCACTTATCGCGGCGTGAAACGGCTCAGCGAGGAAGCGTTGCTCGGTACCGCCGGCTTGCAAGCCGTGGCGGTGGAAACGGAGGTCCGCGATCTCGTCCCGACCGCCCTGCGTTGCATTCGCGCGGGGGCTCATATTCATCTCGACAAGCCGGCAGGTGAATCGCTGCCCGCCTTTAAAGAAGTGCTGGATGAAGCGACCTCGAAAAAGCTCGTCGTGCAGATGGGTTACATGTTGCGTTACAACCCGGCCTTCGTGTTCTTGTTCGACGCCGTAAAGCAGGGCTGGCTGGGTGATGTGTTTGAAGTCCATGCCGTGATGAGCAAAACCGTCGGCGCGGGAACTCGAAACAAGTTGGCCGCTTATCCCGGCGGTGCCATGTTTGAATTGGGCTGTCATATCATCGACGCCGTGGTTGCCGTGCTGGGCAGGCCGACGACCGTCACCGCTCACAATCGGGCGACGCGGCCCGAGCAAGACGATTTACTGGACAACTGTTTGGCCGTTTTCGATTACCCCCGCGCCACGGCGACGGTTCGCAGCGCGCTGATCGAAGTCGACGGTTTTCGGCGGCGGCAATTCGTCGTTTGTGGCGACCAAGGAACGATCGTTATTCGGCCGCTCGAATCATGCATCGTGGAGTTGACGTTGTCGCAGGCGCGTGGCGAGTACAAAAAAGGGACCCAGCGGATCGAACTGCCCAAGCTCGGCGGCCGCTACGACGGCGACTTTCTCGATTTGGCAAAGATCATTCGAGGCGAGAAGGAGTCGGATTATCCGCCCGCCCATGATTTGGCCGTTCAAGAAGCGGTGCTTCGCGCGAGCGGTTTACCGACAACCTGAAGGGGGAGGCGTTCAGTATGAATCAAACAACGAATCGACGTTCATGGCTGGTAATTCTCTCAGTGTTCGTTTTGCCGTTGCATCTCTTTGGGGACGACGTGGGTTGGGGCAATTTGACGATGCGCTTTGTCTATGACGGCGATCCACCCAAATTGAAGCCCCTGCGAGTCGCTGGCGAGGAGCATGGTTTTGGGGAAGATATTCCCGATGAATCGCTGGTGGTCAACGAGAAGAATCGAGGGATCGCCAACATTGCCGTCTTCCTGCTGCCGCCAGAAAACGAAGCGGTTCGAGTTCATTCTTCGTACGACGACACAGCCGACGCCAAAATTACCCTGGCGATGCGACGGGGACGTTTCGAACCACATTTCATGCTGATGCGCACCTCGCAAACCATGTTTCAAGTGAATAAGGACAAGGTTGGACACCGCGCCGCGATTCACTTTATTCGCAATCCGCCGATGTGACCGCTGGTGCCCACGACCAGTTCAGTTGAACTGAGATACACCCAAGAAGAGCCGCTGCCTTGCCCGATTTCCTCCGTCATTCATCCATGGATGGGAGGATATCTGCTTTTGCGATCGAATCCGTACATGGCCAAGTCGGATGTGAACGGCCGCGTCGAGATCAAGAATCTGCCCATCGGCCGGCACCGTTTTCGGCTTTGGCATGAACAAGTGGGATACGTCAAGAACATTCGTATCGGGGCGGCGGAAGTGGATTCACGGGGCCGAGTGATCTTGCGGATTGCGGAAGGCGAAAATGACTTTGCGGATACTCACGTTGGGCCGGCGGTGCTGGAGCGAAAGAAGTAGCCAGCGGAAGGCGGCGGACTAGGCTTTTCGCTAATCGCGGACGTGCCGCTCCACTCGCTTGTCCATCCGTCGCGCCGCGGCTTTTTCGGCTCGCTGCTCGGCGCGGAGTTTTCTTCGTTTCCAAGCGGTATCCAAGCCAATGAAGGAAATCACCGCGACGATGGCTACCATGTAGGCGCTCCTATTGAGTCCGGTGACATTCTCTCCGATGATCTCGCCGGCGGTCATTCCCAGCAAACAACCGGCCAACAGCAGAATGGACGTTCGGCTGATCAAGGGCGCTCGAAGGGATGAAGTACCAGCGTTGTCATTCATGATTCAGCCTGAAGCCTGTACTCCAACTTGGAGAGCCGCGGATCCAATCGATGAACCCGCTTACGACAGTACCAGCGAGGCGGCACCTTGGTCCCGTGCGAGCTATCGCTGCTGATTCTGTGAATCTAGAGGGAACTCGCCTGGAATCGTGTGATTTACTTAAAAAGATAGGTTGCGGACAGGCTTGCGAGTCTCTTTGTATCTGCTTCTTCCTCGATGGTGGCGTCGCGGTGGTGCCCTGCAAACGTCAAAGAGTGCATGTTCGATACAAACAGGCAGCGGCCAAGAAATCCGCGACAATTTCTGCATCCCGCCGGCTGCGCGCCGTTGCGAGACTGCAACTTTAGCCCACCATGGCCAGGCGTTGGCCGTTGGCGACTTGGTCGCCTTGCGCGACGCAGATTTCGGTGACCGTGCCCGAGACGGGGGCCGTCGCGCCAACTTCCATCTTCATCGCTTCCAACACCAGGACGGTATCGCCTCGATTGACGTGATCGCCGACCGACGCTTGGATCTTTAGCACCACCCCGGGCATCGACGCCTTCACTTCGGTCGCGTTCGTCGCGGAGGTGGTGGCTGGTGCCGAGGGACTGCTGGCCTGGGCGGCCTGCATGGCGACGTTATACGTCTTGCCGTTGACGGTTACCTGATTACCGTTGACCCGCAGATGATACGACTTGTCCTTGACGGTCACGTCGTACTCCGCCGGCTGGTCGGCTGATGGCACCTCAGTTGCGGCGGCTTCCGGTTCCACCTTGCGCACGCCGACGGCGGCCTCGCCCTTGAGGAAAGCGATGCCTTTGTCAGTGCAGGTGGCGGCAATGAAAATGTTTTCGTCAGTGACCGGTAGGTCTTCCCCTTCGAGCACTTTTTGCGCGGCGGCGGCACCTTTTTCTGGATTCTCGTCATTCAGATCCAGCGGCGAGCGGTCGGTCGGTTCGAGCTTCAACTGCTCGGCGGCGATCTTAACGATCTCGGGGTCCGGCGGCACGGGCGTCGTGCCAAAGTATCCAAGCACCATTTTGCCGTAGGACGGCGCGATCTTGGACCATGGTTCGAATAGCACGTTATTGAGTGCCTGTTGAACATAAAACTGTGACACCGGCGTGACCGACGTTCCGAATCCGCCACGACGCACCACGTCGCTCATCGCTTTAATCAAGTCGGGATACTTATCCATGATGCCGTTGTCGCGCATCATCTGCGTGTTGGCGGTCAACGCGCCGCCCGGCATGGGGCTCCAGGGGATCAGCGGTTCGACCGTCGTTGCCTCGGGCGGCAAGAAGTAGTCTTTCATGCAGTCCTTGAAGACTTCTTCGGCGACGCGAACCTTATCAATGTCGACGCCCAACGAGTAATCAGATCCGCGCAGGGCATGCCACATGACGAGAATGTCCGGCTGGCAAGTGCCTCCCGAGCAGGGTGCCAGCGACAAGTCAATGGCATCGGCCCCGGCGTCGAGCGCCGCCATATTGGCCTGCACCGAGATGCCGGCCGTTTCGTGCGTGTGAAAATGAATGAACGTTTCCTTGGGCAACAGTTTGCGGGCCCGTTTGATCGTTTCGTGAACTTTCGACGGGACCGCCGTTCCTGAGGCATCCTTGAAACAGACCGAATCGAACGGGATATCGGCGTCGAGAATCTGCTGCAACCGACCGATGTAGAAATCCGCGTCATGAGCCCCTTCACACCCGGGCGGTAGCTCCATCAAGGTCACACAAACTTGGTGCTTCAGCCCGGCGTCGACGATGCACTGGCCGCTGTAGACCAGGTTTTGCACGTCGTTTAGCGCGTCGAAATTGCGAATCGTCGTGATGCCGTGCTTCTTGAAAAGCTCGGCGTGCAATTTGACGATGTCGCTGGGTTGTGATTCCAATCCGACCACATTCACGCCGCGAGCGAGCGTTTGCAGGTTCGCATTCGGTCCGGCGGTGGCCCGAAATTGGTCCATCATGTCGAAGGCGTCTTCGTTGCAGTAGAAATACAACGACTGAAAGCGCGCACCGCCGCCCGCCTCGAAATAATCGATTCCCGCATCGCGAGTCGCTTCCAAGGCCGGCAGGAAATCCTTCGTCAAAACCCGCGCGCCGTACACCGACTGAAAGCCGTCGCGAAACGCGGTACACATGAAGGTGATTTTCTTACTCACGCGTCTATTCCTTTAACCGATCGCCAATGAAGCTGGATTGTTGGCTTTCTCTTTTCCGTCATCGCTCATTTGCTTAACACCGACCACAGCACACCGGCCGCGACCGCCGACCCGAGCACGCCCGCCACGTTCGGTGCCATGGCGTGCATTAACAGATGATTATCCGGATCTTCTTCCAGTCCCACCATTTGCACGACTCGGGCCGAATCGGGCACCGCCGACACTCCAGCCGCGCCAACCAGCGGGTTGATCTTGTCGCGTAAAAACAGATTCATCAGTTTGGCGAACAGCAGGCCGCCCGCCGTCGCGATGGCGAAGGCGGCCGCGCCCAGTCCGAAGATCATCAGCGATTCGCTTTGCAAAAATCTCTGCGCCTGAGTACTGGCTCCGACCGAGAAGCCCAACAAAATCGTCACAATATCGATCATCGCCGTGCGCGCGCTTTGAGCCAGCCGCTCGGTCACGCAGCTTTCCTTCAGCAGGTTGCCAAAAAACAGCATGCCGATCAGCACCAAGGCACCGGGGGCCAACAGCGTGCAAATCAAGAAAGCGGCGATCGGGAAGATGATGCGTTCGCGCTTGGAAACCTGACGGGGCGGCTTCATGCGAATCAGGCGTTCCTTGCGGGTCGTCAGCAGTTTCATGATCGGCGGCTGAATCACGGGCACCAGCGCCATGTAGGAATAGGCCGCGATGGCGATTGCCCCGAGCAACTCGGGAGCGAGTTTGGCCGACAGAAAAATCGCTGTTGGTCCGTCCGCGCCGCCGATGATGCCGATCGCTCCCGCTTGCTGAGGGCTGAAGTTCAAAAACAGCGCTCCCAGGAACGTCAAGAAAACACCAACCTGCGCCGCCGCGCCCAACAAGACGAGCTTGGGATTGGACAACATGGTGGAAAAATCGGTCATCGCCCCGATGCCCAAGAATATCAATGGAGGAAAGATACCTTGGCTGACACCGAAGTAGATATAGCTAAGAACACTCCCCTCGTCGTAAACACTCAATTTCATATCTGCGGCAAACGGAATGTTCCCGACCACGATTCCCATCCCGATGGGGACCAGCAGCAGCGGCTCGTAGTGTTTGGTGATCGCCAGCGTGATGAAAAAGATTCCGATCGCGATCATCACGGCGTTGCCGCGCGTCATGTTCGCGTAACCGGTGGTCTCCCAAAAAACGTAGAGATTCTCCATGTGCTTACCTAAAGGGCGGGCTCGGCCGGCGGTATTCGAGGAAGGCCGATTTCCAATCTACTTGGAAGTTTTTTGTTTCTGTATTTCACGCTGGTGGAAAACAAAACCGATCGCGGCGGCGACCTGGTCATCGTCAGAGGTGGACGGCTGCAGGGCGGCCGCGGGTTCGGGCGGGGGTGGGATGATGAACGAAAGCGCGTCCAAAATCTTGGGCAGCAACGCGATGAAAATCGAGATCAACACTAACGCGATAAAGACGATAAGCATCCCCGTCACGGCGATGGCGATTCCTTCATGGTCGAGAATGTTTTGGAAGCCGACGTCGGCCATCTCACAATTTCCTTGTCAGGTCACCGGCCGCGCGGTCGTCGAGCAGCACGCGCGTGGACCCTTGGGTTTCGAGAGTCGCTAGTGTAGGTGCAGGTTCCAGGCATGTCGACACGCCCTGAGAGGCGAAATCGGCACGTTTTCAGCCTGAGGTGGGATTCAAACCGCCTTCCAGGTCCATGTTCCCGCCGGCAATTCTCAGCCCTCCACTACGGACTTCATTTTGTGTAACCCAATTTGGGCGACTTGCAAGGGATCTTGACAATACAAGTCTTCGCGGAACAGTTCCAGTGAGAGAAAGCGGTCGTAGCCGATTTGATCGAGCAGCGCCACATATCGCTTCAAATCAAAGACGCCGTCGCCCGGCATGACGCGGTCGGGGTCGTGTTGCTGCTCGCGCGGTGGATCGGCGACGGTGTCGTTGAAGTGCGAAATCGCGATTTGACTGGCGGTCAACTTGGCGATCGATTCGACGCTGCCACCCCCGCGAAAGATGTGAAAAGGATCGATCACCGTGGTGGCGTCCGGGCGGCCCGATTTCTTCATCACTTCCAAGGCGTCTTCAATCGTATTCAATTGCTCCACGAAACCGAGAAACTCCATCGCCGGACGAACGCCCATCTCGACACCGATTTCCAACAGCTCGCGGTAGTTGGCCGCGCCAAGATCGTAGTCCGCCGCGCCCATCGGCGGACCGGCAATGATGTAGGGAGCGCCCAGAGCGACCGATTGTTCCATGCGGCGTTTGCACTCCTCCAGCGCCGCGGCATGCTCTTCTCCGGTCGAATCAAACCAGCCGGCAAGGTAGATCGTGGTGGGAACGGCCAAGCCAGCGTCGTCGACCGCTTTTCGAATATCCTCGAGCGAACCGCCGCTCGCCAGATAAGCGTCGATGTCGTCGTGCCACAGTTCGATGCCCTCGTAACCGGCTTGAGCCGCGATTCTGATCTTCTCTAGAATGGGTGTGGGCCGAATGGTGCTGGAGTTCAGGCAATACTTCATCGCGGCCATGGCTTTCTCCGCCGGCTATGTTTTTGGACGGGCTTCGAGTTCGGGGTCGCTGGCCAAGGGCAGCTTAATCGACTGTCCGGTTTCCGCCGCCTTATAAATGGCCAAAATGACTTCGACCGAACGACGTCCTTCGGGACCGTTGATGGCAGGTTGCTTGCCGCCGCCGATAGCCTCCAGCACGTCCTGGAATTGCATCGTATGACCGTGATGCCCAATGGCCGACGGATCCGCCGCTCCGCCGCCGGTCTTGGTCTTGCCCGCCAGCCGTTCTAAGATTGTCTCATCATCGGGCAACTTCGCCGCGAACTCCCAAGTCTTGATATCTTCTTCCTCGATCACGGCCGAACCTTCCGAGCCGTGTACTTCGATGCGCTTCAAGGCTCCCGGGTAGGCCGCGGTGGTCGCTTCGATTACGCCCAGCGCGCCGTTTTCGAATCGCAAGGCGGCCATGGCGACATCTTCGACTTCGATGTTCTCGTGCGCCAAAGTCGCGGTGTGCGCCGAAATCTCGCTGACACCGCCCATCAGCCAGACCAGCAGATCGACGCTATGGATGGCCTGGTTCATGAGCGCGCCGCCGCCGTCGAACTTCCAAGTCCCTCGCCACGCTCCGCTGTCATAGTACTCTTGCGTCCGAAACCACTTCACATAGGCATCGCCGACCGCAAGGCGGCCAAAGCGTCCGTTTTCAATCGCTTGTTTCAGTTGTTGCGACGATTCGTGGAACCGCGAGGGAAAGATGGTCGAAAGCACCACGCCCGCTTTTTCGCAGGCGGCGATGATCTTGTCGCAGCGATCTAGAGTGATCTCCAGCGGCTTTTCCACAATGACGTGCTTTCCAGCATTGGCCGCTGCCACGGCTGGATCCAAGTGGGCTCCGCTGGGTGTGCAAATCGTCACCACGTCCACCCGATCGTCGGCCAGCATCTCATCGAGATCATGGTAGGCCTGGCAGTCATTGGCCTCGGCAAACTTGTCGGCGGACGTGGCAAACGTATCGAAGCAGGCAACCACCTTGGCCCCTTGAATATCCGCGATTGCCTTGGCGTGAAAGCCGGCAATCATCCCACAACCAATGATTCCAAATCCGGTCGCCATCGATGTATTTCTCCGCTGGAGTGTTCTTGTGCGTAGGAAATACGCATTATAGAAGCCGTTTGGCCCACCGAAAGTAGTGCTGGCCGTTCAATCGACTCGTTCGCTCGCCGTTCGGCACTAGTGGCCGGAGGAATTCTCAGGCGCGGGTGCCGTCTGGTTTCCGTCTTCGGCGCTGGTGGGCAAGAGGGCGTTCCATCCACTGCGTAGATGCAGATCGCGCTGAGGGAACGAAATTTCAATGCCGGCTTCGGCGAATCGCTTGTCGATTTCGGTGTGAAGGTCGCTGATCGTCCCCAAGCGGTTATCCAAGTCGGGAAGGTAGGCCCGCAACACTAGGTTCAGGGAACTGTCGGCGAACGCTTCAAAGCTTGCCATCGGTGACGGTTCCTCCAGAACAAGCGGGTGATCGGCCGCGACGTTCAGGAGGATCTGACAGGCCTTGGCCGTATCGGTGCCGTAGGCCACGCCGACGGGGATCACCACACGAGTGGTGGCAGCACTGAGCGTCCAGTTCAGAAGCGTGCCGGTGATCAGTGTCTTGTTCGGCACGACAAAGTCCTGCCGATCCCAGTTGGTAATCGTGGTGGCCCGCAGATGGATCTTGGTCACGGTGCCGGTGGTACCCTCCACGGTGACGATGTCGCCG
>JAJDEH010000420.1 GCA_029259935.1 Planctomycetota bacterium | reverse complement strand
GTGTTCGCCACGCTCTACCACAACCTTGGCATCAATCTGAACTCGGAGCGCTTGTTCGATTTCCGTGGTCGCCCGCAGTACTTGATCGACCCAGGCGTGGAGCCGATTCGAGAACTGATTTAGGCTGACGACTGCGTAAGTGCTTGTGCGCGGCGAGACCCCGGCAGCGAATTCAGGTGGTTGAGTCGTTTGGCGGCGACATTGTGTGCATAATCAGGGAAGTGATCAATGCGCCACAGATTACGCCGCAGATTGCGCCACAAATTGCGACGAGGATGTCGCCCTCGGGTGAAATTCCTCTCAAGCCAGGATTGGATCTGTACACTACTAAGTACCTCATCAGCAAAAAGCAGACCGGCCCGAGAACCGCGCCCACCACGGTGCCGACGACGACGAGGGAAATCGCAGCGAGGCTCAGGCGACGAGTAAAGACGATCACGCTCCCGATTACGGTGGCGGAAATAGCCGCGCCCACTACGCCCCAAGTTCCCAACGGCCTTAGTATAGCAAGCATCACGCCAAATACGGCAACAATGGCCAGCACGGACCGGATGCTAAACTTCACGCCCATGGGCAATTCCTCGTAAGGCCGTGGCTGATTGAGCCGTTCGAACAAGCTGCTTGAGCCTTTCGCCACAGGTTGACGCTGTCGCGCACGCCAAAAATTCCGCAATCGATTCACTAACGTCTTGCGCAGCCAACTACGAAACGATCCGGCGCGCTGATTATGTTCGAACTTGGGCAGTTCACGCGCGACGACCGTCAGCACTTCTTGAATCAGATCATCGGTGTCGGCGTCTTGCACTTCGTAATCGCGCAACCACCGCCGCATTTGGGGAGTGTAGAGGTCAACCAGTCGGCTCCAGGAATCCGGATCGTCCGATTGCTGGATTCGAGCGAGTAGACTTAGTGACGTTTCGTCCATCGGTGGCACAATTTTACGCAAAACATGGAATTATCCGCTCTCCAGATCACCGCGCCAATCGATGCGGTCGAATCGTTGGCAAACTCAATTCCAGGACCACCGCCTCATCTTGCCGCCCCGGCGTGACGCAGGCGATCCCCCATTCACCGATTAACAAGATCCCGAGGCGATTTCGTTTGTGAATTCGCGGCATGTTGGCTTATAATCAAGCGTCCCACCCACACAGTGGGACTCCATCACCTACCCCTGCCTGCAACAACCTACCCGCCCGCCGGTTTTCTCACTGACCGGCCACTTGTATATGAAGGTGCGATGCTATGGATCAGAAGTTTGAAGGCGACCCCAAAGCTGAAATTCGTCTGGAAGGCCAAAAGCTCATTCGAAGCGACGTGACCCACGATTGGGGACTGCGGCTGCAATGGCAGATCAAACGAGACGGTAAAGTCATCGCCACGCCGCCAGCCCGTGCCGATGCGAGCTACGAGCATCCGGAAAAGACGCCCGGCAAGTATGAAGTCGTGCTGCAGATGTGGAAGTACGTCAACTACAAGAAAAAGGACGGCGAGTTCATCGAGAGCAAGTTTATCGACATTTCGAATGCCGTCTCGTACTCGATCTGACCCGCCCCGCCTTAAAGCAACCGTCCTGCAAAGATTCACAACATGCTTCATATCGGCAACGAAAAAGTTTCTTTGTGCAGCGGCGTCAATCGCCGTAGTTTCCTGCAAGCCGGCGCGGCGGGCATGGCGGGGCTCGCGCTGCCCACGCTGATGCAGTTGGAAGCCACCGGCGCGGGCGGCTACAACAAGGCCAAAATCAAGAATTGCATTACGCTGTTTCTGGTCGGCTCGCCCGGACACGTCGATACCTGGGATATGAAGCCGGATGCGCCCGAGGACATTCGCGGCAAGTTCAAGCCGATCCAAACCAACGTCAACGGCATTCAAATCTGCGAACATTTTCCCTTGATGGCGCGGATGATGGACAAGGTCGCCTTGGTCCGCAGCCTGCATCACAAGACCGGCGCGTCGCACGAAAATGGCCAGCGGTGGATGATGACGGGCCACGACTTCAACGCTAACAATCCGCAGCCGTACATGGGTTCGGTGGTGTCGCGCGTGTTTGGACCGCAGAGCAATCTGCCGGCGTCGATCATTCTGCCCGACAAGATTGGCAACACGGGAACCTCGACGCCGCATGGCCAAAAGGCCGCCTATCTGGGCAGCGGGCACGAGCCCTTCTTCCTTGGCGGCGATCCGGCCAATAAGGATTTCAGGGTGGCCAATCTCGCGCCGCCACAAGGCCAAACCGAGTTTCGCATTAACGCGCGCAAGAACTTGCTCAAGCAAATCGACAATCTGCAAAGTCGCACCGAGACGAAAACAACGCGCCAGTTCGACACGGCTTACGAGCGAGCATTCGACTTGCTTACGTCGCCCGAAACGAAAAAGGCCTTTGAACTGTCTCAGGAACCGGACAAAACGCGCGATCGCTATGGCCGCAACACGTTTGGGCAAAGCTGCCTGATGGCCCGGCGGCTGATCGAACGCGGCTCGCGGTTCGTCACCGTGAACCACTTCGACACCGTGTTCAACATTTCGTGTTGGGACATGCACGCCGATGGCGGCGGGTTGGATAATACATACTACGATTACGAGCGGCTGTTGTGCCCGCAATTCGATTGGGCCTTTACGGCGTTGGTCGAAGACCTGGAACAACGCGGCTTGCTGGAAGAGACGGTGATTGCGGTGCTGACCGAATTCGGCCGCACACCCAAACTCAACGCCCGTGGCGGACGAGACCACTATCCTTCGGCGTGGACGAATTTTCTGTGCGGTGGAAACATCAAGGGCGGACAAGTGATCGGCTCGACCGACAAGATCGGCGCCGCCCCGCACGACCGGCCGGTGTTGCCGCCCGAGATGGTGGCGTCGGTTTATGCCGGCATGGGCATCGACCTAGAGACAATCACGATGCCCGGTCCGGGCAGCCGGCCCACTCGTTTCATTGAAGCCGAACCAATTCGCGAGTTGTTCTGATTTAGCAAGTAAAGGGTTTCTTCATGCTTCACATTGGCAACGAGCGCGCACCGCTTTGTAGCGGAATGTCCCGCAGGAGTTTTCTCCAGGCAGGCGCGGCGGGCATGGCGGGCATGACGCTGCCGTCGCTGATGGCCATGCAGGCGGCCGGGGCGGTCGATTATGACCGAGCCAAGATTAAGAATTGCATCACGCTGTTTCTTGTTGGCTCGCCCGGACACGTCGATACGTTCGATATGAAGCCCGATGCGCCCGACGATATTCGTGGCAAATTCAAGCCGATTTCCACGAAGCTGCCCGGCGTGCAAATCTGCGAACATTTTCCCTTGTTGGCGCGGATGATGGACAAAGTGGCCATGATTCGCAGCCTGCACCACAAGACGGGAACCGCCCACAGTAACGGCTCGCGGTGGATGATGACCGGCAAGGACGCGATCGGACCGAATCAGCAGCCGCACGTCGGTTCGGTGGTGGCGCGCGTGTTTGGACCCAAGGGGAATCTGCCGTCGTCGGTGATTCTTCCCAACAAGATTGGCAATACGGGCGGCCCTTCGATCAACGGCCAGGAAGCGCGCTATTTGGGCAGCGCTTACGAACCGTTTTTCCTGGGCGGCGATCCGGCGCGCAGCGATTTCAAAGTGGCCGATTTGGTGCCGCCCAGCGGTCAGACCGAGTTTCGCATCAACTCGCGCCGCGATCTGCTCAAGCAAATAGACAACTTGCAACGCCGCACGGAAACCAGCGCCACCGTGCAACGTGATTCGGCTTATGCGCGGGCCTTCAACCTGCTCACTTCGCCGGAAGCCAAGGCTTCTTTCGAGTTGGAAAAGGAACCCGACAAACTGCGAGATCGCTATGGCCGCAATACGCTCGGGCAAAGTTGCCTGATGGCTCGGCGGCTGATCGAACGAGGCACTCGCTATGTCACGGTGAATCATTTTGATACCGTGTTCAACATTTGTTGTTGGGACATGCACGCCAACGGCAGCAGTTTGGATAATACGTATCTGGATTACGAACGGCTGCTCTGTCCGCAGTTGGACCAAGCCTTTACGGCGTTGGTTGAAGACTTGGAACGGCGGGGATTGCTCGAAGAGACCGTCGTCGCGGTGCTTAGCGAATTCGGCCGCACGCCCAAACTGAACGCCCGGGGTGGCCGCGATCATTATCCGCCGGCCTGGACCAACTTCCTGTGCGGTGGAAATATCAAAGGCGGCCAAGTGATTGGTTCGACCGACAAGATCGGTGCCGCGCCGCACGAACGCCCCGTCACGCCTCCCGAAGTGATCGCTTCGATCTACCAGGGAATGGGCATAGATTTGGAAACCACCATGATGCCCGGACCGGGTAGTCGCCCGATCCGTTTGATTGACGCGGAACCCATCCCCGAGTTGTTTTAGCAGAAAGTCGTTGTTCGCTCCGCGAACAATACGAAACGATCTGATCGCGGAGCGATCAGCGACAAACGTCGACGGCAACACTCCCTCCTCATTCGCCCGCCCAATGATCGCTCAACGAAAAGCAGCCGTTCCATTCTCAGCCGCGATATTGACGCTCGCCTGCCTTAGTCTCGCTGTTCACGCCGCGCCAACTATCACGAACGTGTCAGTGCGAGGTCTGCAAATCGGTGGCACTACGGCTGTCACGATTACTGGCAGCGATCTGTTACCCGCGCCGCAGTTGATGATCGGAGTGCCCATCGCCGAGATGAAGGTCATCGAAGCCTCAACGGCCAGCAGCCTACAGCTCCAAGTGACGCTCGGCGACAAGGTCACTCCCGGCCTGTACAACCTGCGGGTCGCCAACGAAATGGGAATCTCCGGCAACACGATCGTGGCCGTTGATCGTTTGCCGGAAGCCGCGTTGGCCGAGCGCATTGAATCAACTCCCATCGCGGTGCACGGCGCGATCGGCGGTTCCAATATTGCTCGCACGACGTTCGCCGGCCAAGCGGGCCAAGAACTGGTTGTGGAAGTTGAATCGCAACGGCTCGGCGGCAAGCTGCGGCCGGTGCTTCATCTTTACGATGCCAACCGTCGACAAGTCGCGTTGGCCATGCCGGCTCCTTGGCTCAACGGCGACGCGCGGATGCTGGCCAAGTTACCGGCCGACGGCGACTACACCATTGAACTGCACGATCTGCATTACGCCGTTCCAGCGCCCGGCTACTACCGGTTGAAAGTCGGCGCGTTCGAATACGCCGATCTCGCTTTTCCGCCCGCAATTCAGCGCGGCCAAAAAGCGACCGTCAGCCTGATTGGAAATGTGCCGGCCGAAAATCAAGTCGAGATCGCGACCGCCACGGACAACACACCCGTAGCGGCTCCCTGGCCTCAGGTTGCCAACGCCAGCGGTTGGCGGCCCGCGGTGCTGATCAGCGATTTTCCTGAATTGGTCGAGGCACCCGTCACGGAAACTCCCCAACCATTGCCCAGCATTCCGGTCGCGGTCAGCGGGCGGCTCGACGCGGCCGGGCAGGAAGACGTTTATCGTGTCGCCGTAACGGAAGGCAAAAAACTTCGGTTCGAGGTATTTGCCGATCGACTCGGGTCACCGATGGACGCCGTGCTAGAGATTCGCAACGACAAAGGCGCGCGTCTAGGGCTGAATGACGACTTCTCCAAAACGACGGATCCTCGACTCGACTACACGGTGGCCAAGAACGTCAACACGATTGATATCGCCATTCGCGACCAGGTGGACCGTGCCGACCGGCGATGCATCTATCGGCTGGTCGTTACGCCCTTGGACAATGTTCCCGCCGGCTTCCGATTGAAAGTGGTCGAGGACACGCACAACGTGCGGCAGAGTGGAATCAAAGTCTTCCAAGTGATTGCCGAGCGGCAGGGATACGATGGCCCGATTCGCTTGTCGCTGGACAATCTGCCTTCGTCGGTAACCGTTAGCGGAGCGGGCATTCCCCACGGCAGCAACGGTACCCTGGTGACGCTGACTGCCGTGGGCCAAACCGCCAGTAGCGTCGTCACTTCGATCCGAGGCACCAGCGTCGCCATCGATCCGCCAATCACGAGCGTCGCGGTGTTCGACAAATATCCGCTTGGTGATCGTCAGCCGTGGATGCAAGGCCAAGTGGCGATGTCGCTGTCGCCCGCCAACTCGGTTCCTTTCCAAATTCAATGGAATCCGACCGCCGATCCCAAGTTGGCGCTGGGCACGAAGTTCGAGGCCCCCATCAAACTCGTTCGCCCACCAGGCGCGATAGGGCCGGTGCGGCTGTCACTGGTTACCAGCGAACCGGCCCCGCTGGTCAATGGGAACCCGAATGTAAACGTTATCGTCCGCGCGGAACGACCTACCGTCGACATCGCCATGGATGTCAAGGCCAAGGCGGCGACGGATGCTCTGGCCGCTGCCGACAAAGTGCTGACCGCCGCTCAGGCAAAACTTAAAACGACAAGCGAGACCAACGCCAAGACGGTTGCCGCCGCTCAACAGACGGTCAAGGCGGCGACCGACAAGAAGACGGCCGCTACCCAAACGTTGGCTGCGGCTGAGGCGCGCCGCAAGGCGGCCGCAGCGAAACAAGAAGAGGCCAAAGACGAACTCGCGGCAGCCGAAGAAGCGGTCAAGACAGCGACCGCTGCCCTGGCGGCAACAACCGCCCAACTGGCTGCGGCGGAAAACGTCCTGGCCGACACCACCGCAAAAACGCAAGCTAGCTTGGCAGTCGCGAGCGCGGCGGTAAAAGACGCGGAAACAAAAAGAACGGCTGCTGCAAAAGCGCTCAGCGATGCCGAGGCCGCCATCAAAAACGAGGTCAAGTTCAACGTCATCGTGCCGCCAACATTGGCCAACAGTTCGCAAGACCTGGCCATCAAGGCCGAACTTCGCAGCGTCGACAACAAGACGGTTTTGGCCGAAGTCTTCACACCGGTGCGGCGCTTCGAACCGATTCATCCGCTGGGGCTACAACTGCCGGGCGATCCGGTATTTGTCGCGAAGCTCGATGCGAAAACGGGAGCCACCGTGAAGATCGCCGGCTCGATCGAGCGGCTTGCTGGATTCGCGGGCGATGTGACGGTATCGATCACCGGACAACCGGCCGGTGTCGCGGTTCCCAAAGTTGTTGTCAAACCGGATCAAAAAGACTTCGCTTTGGAGCTGAAGTTTCCGGCCAACTTTAAGCCGGCTCAGGTCGAGACGATCAAATTATTCGCGACTGGTCCGCCCAGCCCGGCTGCTAAAAACATTGTCGTGCGAACGGAAATTCCCATTGCGGTTCATATCCTGGCGGCCGATCCGCCGCAGAAATGATGTCATGAAGATCCAAACACTTGTCCTGTTAATGACCACGATCTTGATCGTCGCGGCGACTCGCGCCGACGAGCAGCCGATGTATGTGGGCGACTTGCAAATTCACCCTGCGACGATGAAGTTGGTTCATCGTCGGCACCCGCACTCGATCATCGTCACCGGAAAGACGGCGGACGGGCAAGTCGTTGATCTAACCTCCGCGGCGACGTATCAAAGCAGCGATGCCAACGTCGCCAGCCCCACGCTGCTGGGATGGGTCCAAGCGGTCGGCAATGGCTCGGCGGAGATCACCGTTTCGGCGGCTGGCAAAACAGCAACCGTGAAAGTCGAAGTCGAACTTCCCGCCGAAGCTCGTCAGTACAGTTTTCGCGACGACGTGATGCCGGTCCTTTCGAAGGCCGGTTGCAATGCCGGATCGTGCCATGGTTACTCGCTTGGTAAGAATGGTTTCAAGCTCTCGCTGCGCGGCTCCGATGCCCCTTATGATTTCGACGCGATCACCGATGAGTTTTATGGGCGGCGCATTAACCGGCACAATCCGGCCGCCAGCCTGTTATTGACCAAGCCGTTGGGAGACCTGCCGCACAAGGGCGGCGTGCGTTTCGATCATGGCGGCTTATTGCACCAGTATCTGCTGGGTTGGATCAGCGACGGAGCGCCTGCGGACGCCAACGATTCGGTCCAGCTTCAGCGGATTCAGATCTACCCGGAAAACGTCGTGCTGTCTCCGGGCCAACAGCAACAGTTACAACTGCTCGCGCACTATTCCAACGGCACGGTGCGAGACGTGACGCGGCTAGGCATCTTTAATGTTAACACGCAGCGCGTCGCTCAAGTTGATGACGAAGGCCTAGTGGCCATCGCCGAACTGGGCGAAACGGCCATCGTGGCCCGCTTTGAACGCATTTTTGCGACCTCGAACTTCATTGTCCTGCAGCCTAATCCCAGCTTTCAACCGACGCCGGTCCCCGACGCCAACCTGGTCGATAAGTTCGTCATTCCGAAACTCAACTCCCTGAAAATCAAGCCATCGGAGTTGGCCGACGATGCGACCTTTCTGCGGCGCGTCTACGTCGATCTGATCGGCATCCAGCCAACTCCTGAAGAGGTGCGTGCCTTTCTTCAAGACACCAACGCCGACAAGCGAACTCGAACGATCGACGCCTTGTTCCAGCGGCCCGAGTTCGTGGATCAATGGTCGCTCAAGTGGGGCGATCTGCTACAGATCAGCCGTAATCGGCTCAGCGAACCGGCCATGTTCGCCTTTCGTGAATGGGTTCGCGGAGCGGTCGCATCCAACGTGCCGCTCGACGAATTGGTGCGCAGCGTGCTGACGGGCCGCGGCGGCGTGGCCGATGATCCGACCGCCGCCTACTTTGCCGTCAGCAAGGATACCGACGACACATTACAACGCGCCACGCAGGTCTTTTGCGGCGTGCGAATGTTGTGTGCCAAATGCCACCCGCATCCATTCGAAAATTGGACCCAAGGCGACTACTACGGCTTGCACAGCTTCTTCAATCAAGTGACGTTGAAAAATGATCCTCGGCTGACGGGTGTCGCCAATGCCAAGTCGGTCATGGTCAACTTGGCGGCCGGCTATTCGCGGAATCCGCGCACCGGGCAATTGCAACCGCCCCGTTATCTTGGTGGGGGCGAACCGGAAATTGCCGGCGGAATCGATCGGCGGCAAGTCTATGCCCAGTGGCTGACTTCGGCCGACAACCCGTTCTTTGCACGCAGCATGGCCAACCGTATTTGGAGCTACTTTTTCCATCGCGGCATCATCGATCCGGTCGACGATCTGCGGACCACGAATCCGCCGATCAATCCTGAATTGCTCGATGGCTTGACCAAGGATTTTGCCGATCACAAGTTCGACGTGCGGCACTTGATGCGAACCATCGTGACGTCGCACACCTACCAGCGCGGCAGTTTTGCTAACGAGACGAACGGCCACGACGACATGAACTTTTCGCGGGCGATTCCCCGCCGACTGCCAGCCGAATCGCTGTTGGATTCGCTCGTGCAAGCGACCGGCGTACCCGAAGCCTTCCGCGGCGCTCCCGCCGGATTCACGGCCAAGCAATTGCCGGATGCGAATGTGCAAAGCGATTTTCTGTCACTGTTTGGCAAGCCGCAACGAATGGAGGCTTGTGAATGCGAACGCGAAGACGGTTCGAACATGCTGCAAGCGCTGCACTTCATCAATGGCAAGTCGATTCTGAGCCGCATCACCGCCGGGAATGGACGCGTTGCTCAATTGCTGAAGGAAACCGACAACGAAAAGTTGATCGTCAAACTCTACATGTGGTCGCTGGCCCGCCCGGCACGTCCGGCGGAGATCGAACTTGGAAAAACGTTTTTCAAATCCTACGGCGAAAAACGCAATGAAGCGGCTCAGGATCTAATGTGGGCCTTGCTCAATAGTAAAGATTTCATGTTGCTGAACTGATTGCTTGGCGGCGACCAATCATCCCCCGGCATTCGAGGTATCAAATGCTACGCGATATCGGACTTCGATTCCTGCTGCTTACGCATCTTTTCACGGCTGTTGCAGCCGGTGCCCTGTGCGCCGTGACGAATGCCGACGATGCCTTGCCCGCGTTGAACAAGGCAACCGCCGAGAAGATCAGCTATCGGCAAGACGTGTGGCCGATCCTCAAACGCCATTGTTGGGGATGCCATTCCGGATCCGATCCGCAAGGCGGCCTGAGCATCGACCACGTCGCCGACATGCTCAAAGGGGGCGATACCGGCCCGTTGTTCACCGCCGGCAAGCCGGAAGAAAGCCTGCTGCTGGAAATGATCACCGGCGACGAGCCCGAGATGCCGCAAAAGCAACCGCCGCTCTCCGCCGCCAAGATTCACATTTTGCGACAGTGGGTGTTTGCCGGCGCTCGCGATGATTCCACGCCGTCCGCTGCCGCATCGATTCAGATTCCCGACACGTATCGTTTCGCGCCAGCAATTACCAGTGTTGCCTTTGGAGCGAACGGTCTCGTCGCCGCGGCATGTCGCAGCGAAGTGGTGTTGATTGACACGGTGGGCGATCAGCCGCCGCGACGCTTGCCCACCGAAAGCGATCAGTTGATGCATGTCGAGTTCAGCGCCGATGGCGCACTGTTGGCCGCCGTCGGAGGTTCGCCGGCCCAATTCGGCGAGGTTCGGTTTTTGAAGACGGCGGACGGCACGGTGGTGTCGAAACGGCGCGTCGGCCACGACACACTCTTTCGAGGCAACTTCTCTCCCGATGGCAAAGCAATCGCCGCGGGCGGCGCGGACGGAGCGGCGTACATCGTACCCGTCGACGCCAGTGCTGAAGTCCGCATGTTCGATCTGCACAGCGACTGGGTGCTGGATGTCGCTTATTCGCCCGACGGAAAACTGCTTGTCACTGGCGGCCGCGACAAAGCAACGAAGGTCAGCTCGGTCGAGACCGGCAAGCTGCTGCGATCGGTCGACAGTTCCACGGAATTGATCAGTGGCGTAGCCGTCGACGACAAATTCGCCGTTGGTGCTGGCCGAGCCCGCACGCCAATCGCCTACGAATTGAAGATCGCCTTGAGCGGCGTCCAAGTCAGCGGCGCGGGGAACGGCGCGCGGCCGATCAGCAAGCGCAATCAGTACGCGAAGAATTTTGAAGCGCAACCTGGCGAAATCTTGGACGTCGCCACCAGCGGCGACCGCAAACTGATGGCCGTGGCGGGAGACTACGGTGAAGTCCGCGTCTACAAGATCGCCGACCGGCAACGCGTGGCGTTAATCAGCAAGGTCCCCGGTCCAGTCTATAGCGTCGCCTTGAACGCCGACGGCACACGTCTTGCCCTGGGAAACAAGGACGGCTTGGTGCAGGTGTACCAACTGCCGGACGGAAAACTGCTTAAGTCGCTTGTGCCGGTTCCCGTGGAAGCAACCGATCAGCAGGTCACCAAACGCTAGAGTCGCTGATCGCTGCTATGTAGTCGATTGAGTCAAGGGTCGGATTTGGATTTCGTTGGGAAATTCCGATCTGCATCGCAAGCTGCTATTCGATCGTGCCGGGAGCCGGCAGATCATTCAACGAGTTCGCTTGGCAAAG